>JAGWUO010000025.1 GCA_028868395.1 Cytophagales bacterium
TTGCGCAGGCTTAATGGTGTTCCAAAGCCCAAAATCAACTCCTGCTTCATCTTTTCTGACCATCCAGCGCAAAAACATATTGATACGTTTGCAGGCAGAATTTTTTAAAGGTGAGGCGATGTGCTTCTTCGTGCGTTCTGGAGCCCATTCAGATTCGAAAAAGTAGTCATAAAAGCCATTTAAGCCATTTTCAACACTTAGATCATTCTCTTTCAAACCTCTGATGAACGCGCTTTCGAGGGAATTATTGTTTTGGTAATGTCTTTGAAAGAAATCTATAAAAGAAAGGGTGTCCGGATATTGAAAAGTTCGGTGCTTGAAATGCTCAAAGCGTTTTAAATCACTCGGTTGATGTCCTAAAATGAACTCATAAGGCGTTCCATCCATCAAATCGATGAGCGTATGGGCATTATGAAGAATCGTTTTCCGCTGGCCCCAGGCTAAAATGGCCACCCAAAACCCCATAATTTCCTTGTCTTGCAATCGACTAAATTGATGTGGAATTTGAATAGGATCGTGTTCAATGAAGCGCGGATGATTGAAAAAAGCGAATTTCTCGTCTAAGATGGCCGCAATTTTTTCTGAAATCATTTTCGACTAAAAAGGGCAACTAATCTTGAGGGAAGGGAAAATATCCAAACCAATACCGTTACTGCCATAGAAAATGCCGCAATGAAGGGGTAGGAGAGAATAAAGAATACTTCAAATACAACATGACCTGCGGTGATAGGCCTTTTTCTCTTGTTCATATTATTGGAGTAAATAAGAGATTTCAGCTCTAACGCGTTTATCAACGGCATTTAATTTCTCAAAAGCTTTAGGAGAAAGTTTGATAATCACTTTGCTATCCCCATTGGGTAAACGTCCGATGACCTTCACCCAAATACTTTGGTTGTTGGTTAGATTCTTCACTAAAACCAAAGTCCCAATAGGAGCCGTGCGGTGCAAGGCTAAGAATTTTCCGGAATTATCTGGTACATCAATTAGTTCTGCGATTCCTGTTTCAATCTTCTTTTTGATGTCTTCTGGGCCTTTTTCTTTGGCGGGAGCAACTACGGTTTCTGTAGAAGCTGGTGCTGTGGGCGTTGCCGTTTTAGCAGGCAATAAATTGCTTTTATCTACAGCAATAGAGGAAGCCGATCCAGCAGGATCTGAAACGATCAAGCGTTGTCCTTCTTGCAAGCGATCAGAAGTTAAATTATTCCATTTGCGCAATTCGGCCATGGTCACTTTGTGCATATTCGCCACCGAAAGTAAACCTTGTTTAGGGGCTACGATGTGGATTTCTGCTTCTTTAGGGGATTCTGGTGCTTTCTCTTCCACTATTTTAGGAGCAGGATTGCTTTCCTCTAAATAATGCAAGGGGATATAAACGATTTCACCTGTTTTTACCGGAATTTGAACATCGGCATTAGCCGATTTGAATTCGCTTAACGATAAATTATAACGTTTTAGAATGGAAAATAGGGATTGTTTAGGCCCTACTTTGAACAACAAAAAGGTCTTGTTGTTCTCCTTTTTTAAACCCAATGAATCAAGAGTGCTCGCCTCCGAAGATAGCTGAAGTGCAACTAAAAAGGCGATGAGTAGGGTTAGTTTATAATTTTTCATAAATCTTCAATTTCAGTTTATCCTTCACGAAAATCAGTTGTTCATTGAGTAGCGTAAAGGTTTGGTATCCGATGGTATCTCCTTCAGCGATCTGTTCTAACAGAATCGTGTCAAAGTCTAAATTACATACACGAAGGTAGTTTTTCCAGCCATTATCGTAAAGATAATAAGAAAATAATAGCTTATCCTCACCTTCAAAATAATCTATACCTTTCGCGATCTTTTCATTGAATTGCTGCAGGAAGAAGGTTTGGAAATCTTTAAAGTATTCCTGGCTTTCCTCATAATGCTGAGGGACTTGAAAAGAAAAGGTGTTTTCTGGGTTAATTGGACTAGGTTTTTCTTCTTTCAGCAGTCGTAGAGGTTTTAAAGAATACCTTTGTATAGACTCAATACCCGGATTTTTCGATTGCTGTAATTTGATGAAGATCGCTTCGTTTTCCGAACCTTGTATGAAATTTAATTGGGCATAATCTGTAGGCGCATTTCCTAAGAGAGCCACCTTTTTAGTAGCTAGATCGACTGAATGCCAAAAAGCCTCTTGCGTTCTCCTCGTCTCTACCCACAATTGAGGGTTTTCTGGTTTCCCCCAGAAGCGGATACTCCAGATCGGTTCAGTAAAGGAATGTTCGAAAAATGCTGGCAAAGGGTCGAATGTTTGGAAATTATGTGCAAATTTGGCAAAAATCTACCGAAAATACGTAAATAATATGATGCACGGCAAAAAGGTGGTCGCCATTATTCCGGCTCGATTCGCATCCACTCGCTTTCCAGGAAAACCCCTTGTTGATCTAGGTGGAAAACCGATGATTCAGCGGACTTACGAACAGGTAAAGGCAGTTGGAGGCTTTGACCGTATCGTGATTGCGACAGATGATCAGCGTATTTTTGATGCTAGCGTAGCTTTCGGTGCAGAAGTAATGATGACCGCTGAAACCCATTTAACGGGTACCGATCGTTGTGCGGAAGTATTGAGTCGATTAGGTGAAACGGTCGATTATGTGGTCAATATTCAAGGGGATGAGCCATTTATTGAGCCGGAACAATTAAAGGAAGTGGCTGCAGGATTTTCGTCGGGCGCGCCCATTTTAACCCTCATTAAAAAGATAACAGATGTAGAAACCCTATTTAATACGAATACGCCTAAGGTGATTCGCGACGAAGAGGGGCACGCGCTTTATTTTTCACGCCAAACCATTCCTTTTTTAAGAGGGGTCGAGCCTTCCGAATGGTTAGGCAAGCATACATTTTTCAAACACATTGGTTTATACGCTTATCGGGCTGATATTTTGCCTGGTTTAAGTGCCCTAAAACCTACTTCTTTAGAGTTAGCCGAATCCCTGGAGCAGTTGCGTTGGATTCAAAATGGGATTCGAATCAAAGCCATCGAAACGCAATTTGAAACGATAGGAATTGATTCCCCGGAAGATCTCGAAAAAATTCAAAAAATGGGCCTCATTTAGGCTGAAAAGCGGTATATTTGCTAGAATTTTGGCATAAACATCTGCCTAAAATTCGATTACACTTATGCAAAGACCACCTATCAAAGACGTATTGCGCGAAAAGATTTTAATTCTAGACGGCGCAATGGGTTCTTTAATTCAACAATACAATTTAACGGACGCGGATTACCGCGGCGAACGCTTCAAAAATTTCCCTCATGAAGTGAAAGGAAACAATGATTTGTTGTCCATCACGCGTCCGGATGTGATCAAGGAAATTCACGCGAAATACTTCACAGCCGGTGCAGATATCGCCGAAACAAATACTTTCTCAGGAACCTCCATTGCGATGGCTGATTACCACATGGAGGATTTGGTCTATGAATTGAACTTCGAATCAGCAAAAATCGCTCGCGAGGTAGCCGATGAATTTACGGCCAAAGATCCCTCAAAGCCACGTTATGTAGCTGGTTCTATTGGACCTACAAACCGTACCCTATCGCTTTCTCCAGATGTGAATGATCCGGGTTTTAGAGCGGTCACTTTTGATGAATTAGTGGACGCTTACACGGAACAAATACGTGGTTTAGTGGATGGGGGAGCTGATTTGCTCTTAGTAGAAACCATTTTCGATACCTTGAATGCGAAGGCAGCCTTATTTGCCATTGATCAATATTTCAAGCAAAATCCCTCCAAGCCTTATTTGCCGGTGATGGTCTCTGGAACGATCACGGATGCTTCAGGTCGTACTTTATCTGGTCAAACAACAGAGGCTTTCTTGACTTCAGTTTCTCACATGCCATTACTTTCAGTAGGCTTAAACTGTGCTTTAGGAGCAGATTTAATGCGTCCTTATGTAAAGACTTTGAACGATAAATCCCCTTTCCTAGTTTCTGCTCATCCGAATGCGGGCTTGCCGAATGAAATGGGTGAATACGATCAGTCTCCTGCAGAAATGGCGGTGATTATTGATGATTTCTTAGCGAACGGTTTCTTAAACATCATTGGAGGCTGCTGTGGAACTACACCAGCGCACATTCAGGCGATTGCGGAAGTAGCTGCGAAGCACAAGCCTCACGTGATTCCGGAAGAAAATGTCAATCAAAAGCTATCGGGTCTTGAGCCTCTAGAGATTACGGAATTAACGAATTTCGTGAATGTAGGGGAGCGGTGTAATGTGACGGGCTCGAAGAAATTTGCGCGTTTAATTCGGGAGGAGAAATTCGAAGAAGCGATTGCTGTGGCGCGTGAGCAGGTAGATGGTGGTGCCCAAATTTTGGACATCAACATGGATGAAGGGATGATCGATGGCGTGAAAATGATGCCTCAATTCCTAAATTTATTGATGGCTGAGCCTGATATCGCTCGTTTACCGATTATGATTGACTCCTCGAAATGGGAGGTAATTGAAGCCGGTTTGAAATGCGTGCAAGGTAAATCGGTGGTGAACTCGATCTCTTTGAAAGAAGGGGAGGAGAAATTCATCGAATCCGCGAATAAAGTGAAAATGTACGGTGCTTCTGTGGTCGTAATGGCCTTTGATGAAGCCGGCCAAGCTGATTCGTATGAGCGTCGGATTGAAATTTGTAAAAGAGCGTATGATATTTTAGTCGATAAAGTCGGTTTCCCAGCGCAGGATATCATTTTCGACCCGAATATATTAACGGTAGCGACTGGAATTGAGGAGCATAATAATTATGCGGTTGATTTCATCAAGGCCACGAAATGGATTAAAGAAAACCTGCCTCATGCGAAAGTGTCGGGTGGTGTTTCAAATATTTCTTTCTCTTTCCGCGGAAACGAATTAGTGCGAGAGGCAATGCATACCGTTTTCTTATACCACGCGATCAAGGCGGGTATGGATATGGGAATCGTAAATGCTAGTCAATTAGGCGTTTATGATGACATCGACAAGACTTTACGTGATTTATGCGAGGATGTTTTGTTGAATCGCAATCCAGAATCGACAGAAAAATTAGTGGCTTATGCGGAGACAGTTAAATCTGCTGGAAAAGAGCAGGTGGTAGACGATGCCTGGAGAAAAGAGCCGGTTAACAAGCGTTTAGAGCATGCTTTGATTAAAGGTTTGACAGAATTCATCGATGAAGATGTGGAAGAAGCCCGTCAATTAGTGGAGCGCCCGATTCAGGTGATCGAAGGCCCGTTAATGGATGGAATGAATGTGGTGGGGGACTTGTTCGGTGAGGGGAAAATGTTCTTGCCGCAGGTGGTAAAGTCTGCGCGTGTGATGAAAAAAGCAGTAGCCTATTTATTACCGTTCATAGAAGCAGAGAAAAAAGGAGGGGAGAGTTCGTCCGCTGGAAAGATTTTATTAGCGACAGTGAAAGGGGATGTGCACGATATTGGAAAGAATATTGTGGGCGTTGTTTTGGCTTGTAATAATTACGAGGTGATCGACATCGGTGTGATGGTGCCTTGCGATAAGATCCTTGCTGCGGCGAAGGAGCATAATGTAGATATTATCGGTTTATCCGGTTTGATTACGCCGTCACTTGATGAGATGGTGTATGTGGCCAAAGAAATGGAACGTCTTGGTTTCAAAGTGCCTTTATTGATTGGTGGTGCCACTACTTCCCGTATTCATACGGCGGTAAAAATTGATCCACACTATTCTGGGCCGGTGATTCACGTGTTGGATGCCTCCCGTTCCGTGCCAGTGGCGGGTCGTTTATTGCAAAGTGAATTGACTTCTCAAGAAATCTTCAATGAGATCAAAACGGAATATGCGGAATTAAGAACGGCACACGCAGCTCGTCAGCAAGAGAAAAATTACTTATCGATTGATCAAGCGCGGGCTAAGCCGAGCGGAATTGATTGGACTGGATTTAAAGCGAAAAAGCCATCATTCTTAGGCGTGAAGTACTTTGAGGATTATTCTTTGGAAGAAATTGCGAAATACATTGATTGGACTCCATTCTTCTCGACTTGGCAATTATCGGGTAAATACCCACGCATTTTTGATAACGAGGTGGTGGGGAAAGAGGCGAAAAAATTATTCGATGATGCGCAGGCATTATTGAAAGAAATTATAGCGAATAAATCGCTGCAGGCGAAAGCTGCGCTAGGTTTCTTCCCGGCGAACTCGCTTGGAGATGACATTATCTTGCACGATTATGTGGAGAAAGCCTTAGAAGTGGCTTGCGAGAAACACGGTTCACATAAAGAGATTTCTTACGAGATTCAACGCAAAGACGAATCTTCTGATAAGAGTCTATGGTTACATCATTTACGTCAACAAGGCCAAAAAGCGAGTACACTGCCGAATCGTTGTTTAAGTGACTTTATTGCTCCCTTAAATTCGGGCGAGACAGATTATATTGGCGCTTTTGCGGTGACGACAGGTCTGGGAATCGAAGCGCTTTTGGATAAATACGAAAAAGAACACGATGACTATAACTCGATTATGGTCAAGGCTTTAGCGGATCGTTTAGCGGAAGCTTTCGCCGAATTATTGCATGAGCGTGTGCGTAGAGAATTCTGGGGCTATGCGGCTGATGAAGCGCTTAGCAACGAAGACTTGATTTCGGAGAAATACCAAGGTATTCGTCCAGCACCGGGTTATCCGGCTTGTCCAGATCACACGGAGAAGAAGCGTTTATTTGAATTATTGGATGCGGAGAAGCAGATTGGGATTCAATTAACGGAAAGTTATGCGATGTATCCGGCTTCTGCAGTGTCTGGATTCTATTTCTCTCATCCGGATAGTACGTATTTTGGTTTAGGTAAGATTGCCAAAGACCAAGTGACTGATTACGCGAAACGCAAAGGCATGTCCTTAGACGACGTTGAAAGATGGTTAAGCCCTGTATTGAATTATGACTAAGATTACCAAATACTTTGAAGAAGCGGCGGGAAAAACCCTATTCTCGATCGAGATTATTCCACCGATGAAAGGCCAACATTTGGGCGAATTAATGTCGCACATTGAGCCTTTGATGGAATTTAAGCCGCCCTTTATTGAGGTGACTTATCACCGCGAAGAATATGTGGAGAAAGTGGTAGATGGCGTTGCAAAGCGCATCCCTATTCGCAAGCGTCCTGGAACATTAGGCATCTGTGCGTCTATCATGCAGCGTTTTCAAATCGAGGCCGTACCCCACGTAATTTGCGGTGGGTTTACCAAAGAGGAAACGGAAGACTTCTTAATCGATCTTCATTATTTAGGTATCGAGAATGCTCTTTTATTGCGTGGTGATCAAGAGAAAGGCGAAACTCATTTTGTTCCCAAGCCAGGTGGTCACGCCTATGCGAACGAATTAGTGGAGCAAGTGGCGGCCATGAATAAAGGCATTTTATTGCATGAGGAAACAGAATCTCTACCCACTAATTTCTGTATAGGCGTAGCCGGTTATCCGGAGAAACACATTGATGCGGTTTCTTTTGAAGCGGACTTGCGCTATTTAAAGCAAAAAGTGGATGCGGGTGCGGATTACATCGTGACTCAGATGTTCTTTGATAATGCGAAGTATTTTGATTTTGTTCAAAAATGCCGTGAAATGGGCATCAATGTACCCATTATTCCAGGATTAAAGCCACTAGCGACCGAACGTCAATTGGATATTTTGCCGGAGATTTTCCATTTAGAGATACCCTCAGATTTTGTGGCTGAAGCACGTAAATGTGCTAATAATGCGGCTATTAAGCAATTAGGTATCGAGTGGGCGGTGCAACAAGGGAAGGAATTAATTCAGGCGGGTGTGCCTGCCTTGCATTTCTATACGATGAGTAAATCCGATAGCGTACGCGCTATCGCTGAAAAACTATTCTAATGAAGGTTTTGGTCTATGGTGCGAGTACGAACCCAAGTCGATATGCCTATATCGCTACGGAATTGCTTTTGCAACATGGACATGATGTCTCTCTAGTAGGGATTAAAAAAGGGGAAGTGTTAGGCTTACCTATTCAACAGGAACAACCTCTTCTAACAGAAATCGATACCGTTACACTTTATGTAGGTCCAGCGAATCAGGAGGGACTGATTGATTATTTAAGATCAATAAACCCTAGAAGGGTGATTTTCAATCCAGGCACAGAAAATCCTGAGCTCGAAAGGGCATTAGAAAAATCGGGAATTCAAACAGAAGAGGCCTGCACGCTGGTATTATTACATACAGGCCAGTTTTAGTAGCTTATTGAGCTGTTAACGTAAACTCAAATTCCTCCATAATCAAGTTTGCTAGCAATTTCTTGCAGGCGTTAGTTACCACCTCATTTGCTTCAGCTTCAGAAGCTGCATCCACGGTTAATGTGATGTGCTTGCCTATACGAACGCCTGCCACTTGGTTAATACCTAAGTTTTGTAAGCCAATAAGTACCGCTTTACCCTGAGGATCAAGGATTTCTTTTTGTGGCATTACGTTGATTTCAGCTAAGAATTTCATTATTTGTTTGGATTTAAAAGGAAAATAAGGCCGGAAAGGAGGATGTATGCAATCACTAAAACCGGAATTGCTGCAAATTTAAGCATAACAAGGGCAGCAATGCAAAAAATAAGGAAAATGAATTTTACTTGATTGCTTTTCCAATCCCAAGTCTTAAACTTAAACGCCAGTAAGGGTAATTCACAAACCATCAGGTAACTCATCACGACCGAATAAATCAATAGGCCTTTAAAGGATAAAATATAGGTGCTGTATTCTGGCTGGAAATGTAGAATTAGGGGTAAAGACGCAATTAAAAGTCCATTTGCTGGGGTAGGGACACCGATGAACTGATCACTTTGGCGGGTATCAATGTTGAATTTGGCTAAACGATAGGCGGACATTAAAGCCAAAGCAAAAACCAGGAATGGTTTGTAGAATCCAAATATTCCCACGCTGCATTGTGATCCGCAACTTTGTTCTACCAACGAAAACAAGATAAAGGCCGGTAAAACACCAAAGGAGACCATATCGGCTAACGAATCCAGTTCTTTACCCAGATCAGAATAGGCTTGTAAAGCTCTAGCTAAAAATCCATCGAAGAAGTCGCAGACAAGTGATATAAACATACAATAAGAGGCGCTCACTAAATCGCCTTGCATCACGAACCAAAGTCCAATGCAACCCGCTAATAAATTACCTAGCGTTAAGAGGTTAGGGATTTCTTTTTTCATGCTTTTACGTATGGATTGGATACTTTCTCTTCTCCGATAGTGGTGCTTCCTCCATGTCCGGGATACACAATCGTCGAGTCAGGTAAGGTATATAATTGTGTTTGAATACTATGTACTAAATCAGCGTGATTGCAAAGTGGGAAGTCCGTTCTACCCACACTTCGTCTAAATAACACATCCCCATCAAACAAAAGGCCCTCTTTTTCAAAATACAAGGCCACA
>JAGWUO010000324.1 GCA_028868395.1 Cytophagales bacterium
CCTTTTCAAATCCCGGTTTTGCAACAGGCACTTCCGCTAGTACCCGCAAAAAAAGGGTACGAGGCTGCGCTGGCCGCATTGCAATGGAACGAACAAAATCCGGCCTACTACCCCATCTATGCTTTTCAGGCACTGAAAATGGGCGAAATAATGTATGCGGATGAGGCGATGGAAAAACTGAGAACTTTGAATGTGGCGCTTTTTCAAGCTTCGCAAGCGAGCTATTTAACTGAAAAACAACGTGCTCTAGAAAAAACTAAATTTTAAGGCTTGTATAATTAATTGACATTCTGTACTTTTGCAGTCCTAATTAATTTAAGTAGCGGAGTAAATGGTTCTTTCGCTGCTTAATCATTTAAAGAACCATCTTATATGAATCAAAAAATTCGCATTAAGCTGAAGTCATTTGACCACTCATTGGTAGACAAATCAGCAGAGAAAATCGTTAAAGCGGTAAAAGCTACAGGAGCAGTTGTTTCTGGCCCTATCCCTCTTCCAACAAAAATTGAGAAATTCACTGTTTTACGTTCACCACACGTTAACAAGAAAGCACGTGAGCAATTCCAATTATGTACTTACAAGCGTCTAATCGACATCTTCTCTTCTTCTGCTAAAACAGTAGATGCTTTGATGAAATTAGAATTGCCTTCAGGAGTAGACGTAGAAATCAAGGTTTAAGGACCTGTCAGGTGAGGCCATAAAAGCTGAATCCTTGATGAATAAATATTTTGTTTTACCTTTGCAAGCCCCAATCGAAATGATGGGCTGCTTTAACAAATAAAGAAATGAAAAGAACTTTTCAACCCTCTGTACGTAAGAGAAAGAACAAACACGGTTTCCGTGAGCGTATGTCTACGGCAAACGGTCGTCGCGTATTGACAAACCGTCGTGCTAAAGGACGTCACAAGTTGACTGTTTCAGACGAAAAAAGAGGCAAATAAGCCATAGATCTTAGAAAAGAAGATTTCTGGTTTGCTATTGTTGTACACTTAGTATTCCTGCTTTGAAATTTACATTTTCTAAATCGGAGCGTCTAACGCATATTAAGATTATTGATTCCTTATTCGAGAAGGATAGCCGAGTCGTTGAAGAACGATTTGTCTATCCTTTTCGTGTTTTATACATCCGCCAGAATCCCTATGAAGCGGATCAGGCGAATCCACAGATTTTAATTTCGGTGCCCAAGCGCAGATTTTCGAAAGCCGTGGACCGAAATACCCTCAAGCGTCGCATCCGCGAGGCCTACCGCCTGAACAAACCTCATTTTCAAGTAGAAGGAAAAGCAAAACTTCCAGATGTATTGGCTTTTGTCTATATTGGTTCTACGATTGAACCCTCAGATAAAATCCATAAGAAAATGGCCGCCATTTTAGACAAATTCACCCAAGCGAATGAAGCAGCTAGTTAAAATAAGCCTTTTCGTGTTGTTGGGTATGGGCTTGTGGGCTTTTAGCCGAGCAGATCAATTGTTTGACCTTGCCAAAAACCTGGATATTTACGCCAGCGTCATCAAAGAACTGAATCAATTCTACGTGGATCCGATCGACCCCAACAAGGTCGTTCAAAACTCCATCGACGGAATGCTAGATCAGTTAGACCCCTACACGGTGTATTATCCGGAAGAAGATTTGGACGAATTCACTACACTTACCACGGGTAAATATGAAGGTATCGGAATCCGAGCCTCTTGGGTGGACAAAGGCTATTTCATTACGTATGTAGACGAAGCTAGTCCCGCCTTACAAGCTGGATTGCAAATAGGAGATCAACTTATTTCCATCAACGGAAATAAGATTACGGAA
>JAGWUO010000026.1 GCA_028868395.1 Cytophagales bacterium
TTACCCATTCGTTACCTCATCAAATACCATCACCGCAGGTGCTTGTACCGGTTTAGGTGTGGCTCCTAAAAATATCGGTGAGGTTTTCGGTATCTTCAAAGCCTATGCAACTCGCGTAGGTTCTGGTCCATTCCCAACTGAATTAGAAGATGAAGTAGGGGAGCGTATGCGCGTAGAAGGCCGTGAGTTTGGTTCTACGACAGGTCGTCCACGCCGTTGTGGTTGGATTGATTTGCCAGCTTTGAAATACGCGATGATGATCAATGGAGTGACTCAATTGATCATGATGAAAGCAGACGTCTTGAACATCTTTGATGAAATTCAGGTATGTACGGCTTACGAAATGCCGGACGGTACGATTACAGACCAAATCCCTTTCGAAATCACTGATATCAAAGTGAAGCCAGTATACGAAACCTTGAAAGGTTGGGCATGCAGCTTAGAGGGAATGCGCGATTTCAACGAATTGCCAGTGGAGCTAGCGGATTACATCAAATTCTTAGAAAAACACTTGAACCTACCTATTAACTTCATCTCCACGGGTCCAGACCGTGAGGCTTGTGTGTTAAGAGGTTCATTAGCATAAACCATCAAAATGGAGGGGATTTCATTAGCTGATTTGTACAAGTTCGACGAGATCTATTGGGTCCCGCAGGATAAGTCAGAGTCGCAGCTAGCGGAATCCCCTGCTATTGTCGTGGAGGAAGAGGCTATTGCGGCGGTAAAGCCTAAGATCTCCACTCCTTGGGTGGTCGTAGGCCAAATCGCCGAAACCGAACTTGCTCGTTTAAAACTCATTTTCTCTGCTCCTCCATTAGTGTTAGGGCCATCCGATTGGTCTGTCTACACACCAACAGATGAAGAACCAAGCTTCTCAGAATTCCTGAAAGAGACGAGCGCAAAACGCTATATCTTTATCGGTCAACAGCCGGCTGTTTGGCAAGGTGAATTACCTACCACCGAGATTGATACGATTGAATCAAAATTAGTCTATTTCTTTCCACGCTATATTTCGTCGTTGACGGATGCGGAGAAGACGCTGAAGATGGCGTTTTGGAATGCGTTGAAAGAGATGAAAGGGTAAGTCGACTTCGTCTTAGTCACGACTTCGTCGTTTAGTCGCTGCTGCGCAGCTTAGTCATCCTTCGGATTTAGTCACGACTTCGTTGTTTAGTCGGCGCGTTTCGCCTTAGTCACAAAGTGTCGACCCTTTGACCAGGCGACGAAGTCGCGACTAAGCTGCGTAGCAGCGACTAAATCGCGCAGCGATGACTGAGTCACGTAGTGACGACTATACGAGCGGCTTCGCCGCGAGCTCGTACCTCGCCAGCGGACTCACATCCTGACCACAAAATTCCCCCGCTTCTGCCTTAAAATGTCCCGCCATGGCGATCATGCCTGCATTATCGGTGCAATAGCTGAAAGCTGGAATGAAAACTTCCCAACCTAATTCAGAACCCATTTCTGTCAGTCGAGTGCGTAAACCGGAGTTAGCTGAAACGCCACCGGCGATGGCGATTTGAGTGCAGTTCATTTCCTTCATTGCCTTTTTCGTCTTGCGAAGAAGCATATCGATGAGGGATTTTTGAACGGAGGCGCAGATGTCTGCTTTGTTTTCTTCGATGAAGTTGGGGTTGTTTTTGATTTCTTTTTGGAGGAAGTACAGGATGGCTGTTTTGATGCCTGAAAAACTAAAGTTGAGGCCGGGCATTTCACCTAGTGAGAAGGGGAAGCGGTCCGGGTTACCTTCTTTGGCTAACTTATCGATCAACGGACCACCCGGATAAGGTAGGCCGATCAGTTTTGCCGTTTTGTCAAAGGCCTCGCCCACGGCATCGTCCTGCGTTTCGCCAATGACCTCCATGTCGAGTGCCGATTTTACCCAAACCAATTGCGTATGTCCGCCACTCACGGTTAGGCAAAGGAAGGGAAATGTGGGCTTAGGATCCTCAATAAAATGGGCCAATACGTGCGCCTGCATATGATTCACCTCGATTAACGGGATGTTCAAACTTAAGGCCAAAGACTTCGCAAACGAGGTGCCGATTAATAAAGCTCCTAAAAGCCCTGGGCCCCTTGTGAAGGCAATGGCATTCAGTTCATTTTTGTTTATATTTGCTTTTTGCAGGGCCTCTGTCACGACAGGGATGATCGATTTTTGATGAGCTCTGCTGGCTAATTCGGGAACGACGCCACCCCATTCCGTGTGGATGAGTTGTGTCGAGATGATGTTAGACTTCAAAACGCCGTCTACCATGACAGCGGCCGAAGTTTCATCGCAAGAAGATTCAATAGCCAGTAGCTTCATAAAAATAGAATTCTGCGCAAAAATACGGCAATATGGTCAAATATCTCAAAATCTTCGTCAAAACAATCCTCTACGGATTGCTGGGGATTTTTTTGTTGATTTTTGCCACCATACTTCTCCTTAGAGCGCCCGTTAATCAGACCTTATTAGCGAATTACTTAACGCCTAAAGTCGAAAAGGCGATTGGCTACCCCGTGAAAATGCAGGGTATCCAGGTTAAGTTTTTCGATGAAGTCAGCATCAAAGGCTTGGAGGTAAAAGACCCTTGGGGCGCTAAGATGATCCAAATCGATCAGCTCGATGTAAATTTCAGTATCACGCATTTATTCTTACAGCCAGGAAAACCGAGTTTGGATTATGCGCGATTGACGCGACCTAATGTGCATTTGATCTTTGAGAAGAAGACCGGAAAAATGAACATTGAGGAGTTTATTTTGCGCTTGGAAAACTGGTTTACGGGAGGAGTGAAAACGGTTAAGAAAGGGCCTTCGTCCATTTTTACGATACCGGAAGCGGAAGTTATTGATGGGGCATTCTCATTAGATGATAATACGGTGAAGAGTGAGGCGACTCGCCGCCATTTCGATATTTCGCACTTTACCTTAGCAAAGGTTTATTCCAAAGTCAAGAATTTTTACGTTAAAAACGATACACTCGGGCTGCAGGCGATTGGTTTGCGTACGAAGGATCCGTTGACAGGTTTTGACGTGAAAAGCCTAAACACGGTATTCATGATTTCGGATCACCAAATGCGCTTTGATCAACTGGATTTGCGCTTTAATGATTCGCGCGTCACACGGAAATTTGTCGTGAATTACCGCGATATGAGCTCCATGACGCGTTGGATTACGGACGTGGATATGCAAGCGGATTTCAATGGAGCCCTGGTAAAAGGGGAAGATTTAGGTCGTTTTGTGGAGGCGATGTACGACTATAAAGGGATGTATCGTTTGAAAGGGGCACTTAGGGGTACGGTGGCGAAACTGGATTTGAAGAAGTTTGAATTAGGCTTCGGTGGCAAGAGTGTCTTGCGCGGTGATTTTAATTTCAAAGGTTTGCCTAATGTAGACAAGACGGAGATGGATTTTGCAATGAAATCGTCCGTGTTTTACCCGCAAGATTTAGGCCCCTATATTACAAAGTCTGCTGCAGAAAACATGGTTATTCTAGGTCCTGTGGCCTTTGATGGTCTTTTCAAAGGGAACAATAGTGTTTTTAGAACGGCCGGAAAATTGAAGACGGGTTTAGGGTATGTGGAGGCGGATGTGAAAATGAATTTGCAGGATTCGATGGCCTTTTCGCGCTACGATGGAAAGATCAAATTACAGAAGTTTAAGTTAGGTAAACTACTAGGTTTGGAACCCATGTTAGGAACTTTGGATGCAGAAGGGAATTTGAAGGGTAGTGGTTTTGCAAAGAAATCGGCCAACATTGATTTTGACGGCAACGTTTCAGAGATCTTTTTTAATCAATACCTCTATCATAAAATAGCATTGAAAGGAAACTTTCAAAAGCAATTATTCAAGGGTAATGTGAGCTCGAAAGACACTAATTTAGTGGCTACCATGTCTGGTTTAATTGATTTGCGTGGATCGAAACCGGTGTATCAAATGCAAGGGGAGATTAGTCATTCAAACTTGCATAACATTCGATTAATGGACCCTCAGGTAAGTTTATCGACTGATTTTGAATTAGACTTTAAGGGTAATCGTTTTGATGATTTGGAAGGGCGCACCGTATTTTATAATTCCACGTTGCGAACACCTAATAAGCCAGATTTACACGTGGAGTTAGTGACGCTAACTTCTGAAAATGGGCCTGGCCAAAAACGCCATTACAAATTGACTTCAGACCTAGTTTCTGCAGAGATTAGTGGTGAATTCACCCCTAGTTTATTGCAATCGCAATTAGGTCAATTAGCGGATGAATATGCGCTTTACTTCCAAAAAGGAGCAGATGAACGCTGGGGTTATTACGCTACCCATCGCCACGAAACAGATACAAAATACAAGGCGGATTTTACGGTGATTTGCCATCGGATTGATCCTATTTTAGCGCGCTTTTTTCCCTCCGTTCAGATTGGAGAAAACACGGTTTTCTCGGGTAATATATCGAAAGGAAGGACGCTTTCAGTGAGTTTAGAAGCCTATCCAGACACCTTGGCTTTTGGCGGATATCATTTTTATCAGTCGGTATTTTCATTTCAAAGTTCCAAATTCCTAGGGGCTCCTGAGGTTTCATCAAGTTTGGTTTTCTCTTCCAGAAAACAGCAATTAAACTTCTTGACGCCTACAGAGAACTTTAAATTGGATGCGCTTTGGGATCAGGATCGCATCAACTTTGGCCTTGATTTTAAACAGCAAGGGGAGGAGAATTCAGCCCATTTAGCTGGGGCTTGGGCCTTTGAAGAAGAGGGATTGTCTCTGAAATTTAAGGATACTTATTTCCGGATTTTAGGCCAAGACTGGGCCATGGATCCGGCGAATAAAATCACGATTCAAGGGCCAGAATGGAAGGCGGATCGGGTGTTAGTTTCTAACCAAAATCAATCCATTTCGTTACAAGGTAGTCTTTCGAATGACACAACGGAGACCATTAAATTGCGAGCTAACCACTTCCAGCTGTCCACCTTGAAACCCCTGTTTGCGACAAAGACAACAGGTGAATTGAATGGCGAAATTGCGATTCAAGATTGGTACAATCACACGCGTTTGGATTCGTGGTTATTAGTGGATTCGTTACGTTTGAACAAGTTTTATATAGGGAATTTGCAGGGGGTGGGAACCTATTTAGCGGACGATAAAGCGATGGATTTAAACCTAAATTTGAATCGTTTAGGAGAATCCGTTTTATCACTGACAGGATCCTATAAGCCTTTTGAGGAGGACCAAAAATTGAATGTGAAAGCTGAATTGAATCAGACGGATTTGCAGATTTTAGAACCCTTTACGGAAGGGGTTTTCTCTGGTTTGAAAGGTTCTGCATCGGGTAATTTGCACATCGGAGGCTTGCCTACGAAGCCGGAGATAACGGGAGATATCGTATTCTCGAAGGCGGGAGCGGTATTTAATTATTTGAAAACATCGATGTCTGTATCGGATACCGTAAACTTTACCCCACGTCGGATCTATGCCAAAAACTGGAAAGTTTTAGATACGGAAGGGAATAAAGCCTTGGTCAATACCACGCTACAATTTCCAGAGGGTAAGCCATTTGAATTAGACATCCAAGCAAATTTGGATCACTATAAATTATTGAATACGAGCAGGGAACCTAACTCGATTTATTATGGATTGGGCTACGCCTCTGGTCCGATGCGGGTTTCCGGATCGATTGATAACTTAGTCGTTTCAGCTGATTTAAAGTCAGAGAAAGGCACGCGTTTGTTCATTCCATTGGATAGGGAGGAAGATGCGACAGAGGCGGAGGATTACAGCTTTGTTAGTGAAATTGCTTCGACTAATGTGGAGCAAGCTGCGGCAGCAGTGTCCACGAAATTACAGGAGGATGGAATTACCTTAGACCTTCGCTTAGCCTTGACGCCTGAGGCTTATGGCGAGGTTCAGTTTGATGCCAAAAAAGGGGATGTGATGCGTATGTATGGTTCAGGTGATATCAAGATGAATCTGGACAAAAAAGGAGCCTTTAAAATGGTGGGTGATTATGCCATCGACCAAGGGGATTATACCTTTACCCTTCAAAATTTGATCAATAAAAAGTTCGCGATTCAACGGGGTTCTAAGATCTCATGGACCGGAGATCCACTTGAAGCGAATGTCAATATCAAGGCAATTTACACGCAGTATGCTTCCTTGTTTCCCATTTTATTAGATACGACGAATAAAGGCAATTTGCCGGAGTTTAAGCGACGTTATCCGGTCGATGTGACCATTAGTTTACAAGATCGTTTACTATCGCCTAGTGTGAATTTTGATATTGGTATTAGGGATTATCCGAAGGACATGACCTTGAACGGTGCAGTGACTGCCTTTACGAATCGGATCAAAACAGACGACCAAGAATTAACGCGTCAGGTAAGTAATATCTTGTTATTTGGTCAGTTGGTTTCTCCATTCGGAGGAAGCGGTTTAGCCCTAGGGAATTTGATGGGAAATTTCACGGAGATGCTATCGAACCAGTTGAGTAATTTGGCTTCTAAAATCAACAAGGATCTAGATATTTCTGTTTCTCTTGGCGGTGGAGCCTTGAACCAAGATATCTTGTCGAATCTACAATTGCGAGCCTCCTACAACTTTAATGATCGCTTGCGCATCACGAGAAGTGGTGGATTTACCGATGCTAGAAACCAAACGAGTCCGCAAGTGTTGCTTGGGGACTGGGCGCTAGAGTGGTTTGTGAAACCGGATGGCAGTTTGCGCCTGAAGACCTACAATCGGAACGTTCAGACGACGATCTTGGGATCGTTTAACTCGTATCAGATTAACCAAACAGTGGGAGCTAGCTTACTCTATAACAAGGGTTTCAATACCTTCTTTTGGCAAAAGAAGAAATAAAAAAGGCCACCCTTTCGGATGGCCCCTTTCCATAAATGTAGGAGGAAATTATTTTACCTCGAATGCGCCAGTTCCGATTTGGAAACCTTCTGCATATAATTCTACCGTATATTTTCCTGGCTTGTAAGCAACGCCACCGCGTGGGTAAGTTACCGCTACGGTTTGGCCATCGTTTGTATAATCAAAAGATTGCTTAGCGGTGTAGGTTAATTCTTTTCCGTTGATGGTGATACGGCCAGAACCGATTGCTTCGTCAGATAAAGTAGCGCCTTCGCCATCTAATACGCGAACGTAAACCGTCTTGCTTTCTAACTTCGTGATAGGGTTTGTTGCTAGGCTAAATACCACTTTTAATTTCTCGATTTTCTTTCCGTTCAAACGAGCTCTTTCCGTTTCTTTACCCTTCGCGTTCACTGCTAAAACTTTCAAGTTTTGCGCTTTTAAAGCTGCAGCGATGCTAACCTTGCGTGCTAATTCTTTATTGCGTTGGCTAACCGAAGAAAGCGTATCGTTTAACGTTTGGTTTTGTGTTTTTAAACCAGAGTTCTCTGTGTTTAACGTGGCGTTTTGCGTTGTTAAGGTTTGATTGCTCTCAGTTAGAATACCGTTTTGCTTTTTCAATTCAACGATTTCGCTGTCTTTGGTTGTCAAAACCGCGTTGTATTCCTTGATTTTCGCTTCATAAGAGGCGATCGTTGCGTGGTTTGAATTCTTTAAAGACGCTTTGTCTTGTTCTAATTGAACTTTCAATGCTTCTAAATCAGCTACTTGACCACCTAGCGATTTGATCTCGGCGATTTTAGCGTCTAATTGCGTAGAAATCGAGTCTAAAGAAGAGCGTGTATTCGCTAATTCGGTTGCTTTTTGTTCGATTTGTGATGCTTGATCTTTCGTCGTTTGATACGAACGGAAGTACAAAACTCCTAATACTGCCGTTAGCACAGCTAAGACAATCAGGGCGGTTTTGGAATTGTTGTTAGGCGATTGTTCCATTTGGTATAAATTGATTTTTAAGGGTTTATATTTTTTTATTGCGGCAAAACTACAAAATAAAGTCCACATTTTGGGTGGTATTTCGGATTGAAGGCTCTTTTTGATTAATTTGCACTACCTAAATGAATCCTATGCCCACATACGACTTTATTGTCATTGGTTCTGGAATTGCTGGTTTATCCTATTCGGTAAAGGTGGCGGATTATTTTCAGCAACGTCAAATTCCCATTAAAATTGCTTTGATTACCAAAACCGTGGCCGAAGAAACGAACACGAAGTATGCCCAAGGGGGGATTGCAACGGTTTGGGATTCAGCTGATTCTTTTGAAAAGCATATTGATGATACCATGGTGGCGGGGGACTTTGTAAGTGATCGCAAAGTAGTGGAAATTGTAGTGAAAGAAGCGCCAGAACGTTTGAAGGAATTGATTGCTTATGGCACGGATTTTGATCGCCAAGCGGACGGAAGTTTTGATCTTGTCAAAGAGGGAGGTCACTCAGATAAACGTATTTTGCACCACAAAGATTCGACCGGTAATGAAATTGAACGGGCTTTATTAGCCAAAGTCAAGTCTTATGACTGCGTGGATTTCTTTACTCATTACTTCGCCGTTGACTTAATTACTCAGCACCATTTAGGCGAAAAAGTAACGAAGGATACGCCGGGTAAGAAGTGTTTTGGGGTTTATGTATTGAACCTCAAGACAAATAAAATTGAAACTTTTTTAGGGAAAACTACGCTATTAGCAACGGGTGGAATTGGTCAAGTCTATCAATCAACCACTAATCCGACGATTGCGACCGGGGACGGAATCGCCATGGCTTATCGCGCCAAAGCCTTCGTTCAAGGGATGGAATTCATTCAATTTCACCCGACAGCCCTTTATAACCCAGGAAAGAAGCCTTCTTTTTTAATTTCTGAAGCCGTTCGTGGCCACGGAGGTATTTTGAAGAATCAAGACGGTTCGACTTTTATGGAAAAGTACGATTCGCGTCTTTCGTTAGCCCCTCGAGATATTGTGGCGAGAGCGATTGACTCGGAGATGAAGAAGAATGGAACGGATCACGTTTTTTTAGATACCCGACACATTCCTAAAGAGGAGATTCTACAGCATTTTCCGATGATCTACAACCATTGTCTGAAGGTGTTGGGGATTGATATGTCGCAAGAAATGATTCCGGTCGTTCCCGCACAACACTATTTATGTGGCGGAATAATCGTGAATGAATATAGTCAAACAAACATAGAAAATCTCTATGCCGCGGGCGAATGCTCGTTCACAGGATTGCATGGGGCGAATCGTTTGGCCTCCAATTCCCTTTTAGAAGCGATCGTTTTTGCACACCGCGCTTTCGAGAAATCGGTGGCTGAATATGGAACCCAAATTTTACCAGACGGTATTCCTTCCTGGAATGATGACGGCACACGTCATCCAGAGGAGATGGTTCTAGTGACCGAGATGACCCGTGAGCTAGAGTCGATTATGTCGAATTACGTGGGGATTGTTCGCACGGATCGTCGTTTAAAAAGAGCCTATGATCG
>JAGWUO010000325.1 GCA_028868395.1 Cytophagales bacterium
AACTCGTGGTTCCCTGATCGATCGATCCTACGTACATAATGATTTAGTTGAGGGTCAAAATATAGGCACCTAAAACGGCCCCTGCCGCCGGTCCTAATACCGGAATCCAGGCATAATCCCAGCCTGAATCTCCTTTATTCGGAATAGGTAAAATCGCATGCATAATGCGTGGCCCTAAATCACGGGCTGGATTAATCGCATAACCCGTCGTTCCACCTAAACCCAAGCCGATTGCCCAGACTAAAATTCCCACCATAAAGGGTCCTAAGCCCGTTTCAATAGTAGAAAAAGTACCTAATGCGACTACCGCTAGGGCAGAGGCAAATGCTTCTGAAATGAAATTGAAAGGCGTGTTTTTGATGGCTGGATCCGTGCAAAAGGAAGCGCGAATGGCTCCTTTGTCCTGCGTGGCATCATAATGTGGTTTATAATGTAACCAAACTAATAATTGTCCTAACATCGCTCCTAAAAGCTGAGCCCCAATAAAGGTAGGGAATAAGCTCCAATCCCCTGATTTCACACAACCTGCAATCGTTACGATCGGATTTAAATGCGCGCCTGAGCTACCGAAATAAGTTGAAACATAGATGGCGATGGTTACTGCAAAGGCCCAAGCTGCAGCGATAGCTAATAATCCAGTGCCACTTCCTTTTGTATCTTTTAATAACATATTGGCAACAACGCCATTTCCGAGGTATAATAGGGTAGCAGTTCCGGCGAGTTCACCGATGAAAATAGAGGACATAGTTTTAGGTTGTTATTTTGGTTTTCCAAAACTATAAAATCTTCTCAATAAAAAAATTATCTTTGATTTCAATTTGACAATTCAACGATGCGTGAAGATTATTTAACCGGGGATGCGGAATCGCTGAACCCACAAGAAAAGGAGTTTGACAAAGCCTTGCGCCCCTTAAGTTTTGAGGATTTTTCTGGCCAAGGTAAGATTGTAGATAACTTACAAATCTTTGTGGGGGCTGCTAAAGCGCGCGAGGAAGCACTGGATCACGTTTTATTACATGGCCCTCCGGGTTTAGGAAAGACCACCTTGTCTCACATTATCGCGAATGAATTGGGGTCTAGTTTAAAGATATCGTCCGGACCAGTTCTCGATAAACCCTCTGATTTAGCCGGTTTGTTGACGAATTTGCAACCTTACGATGTTTTATTTATTGATGAAATTCACCGCTTGAATCCGATTGTGGAGGAATATTTGTATTCGGCGATGGAGGATTACAAAATTGATATTATGTTGGATTCAGGCCCGAATGCGCGTAGCATTCAGATTGGATTGAATCCATTTACCTTAATCGGAGCGACTACGAGAGCGGGGTTATTGACCTCGCCATTACGCGCACGTTTTGGGATTAATGCCCGCTTAGAGTATTACGATGCTGCTTTATTGACCAAAATCGTGAAGCGTTCTGCCTCCATTTTGGATATGCCTATCGACGAATCAGGGGCCTACGAAATTGCAAGACGCAGCCGTGGTACGCCGCGTATTGCGAATAATTTATTGCGTCGAACGCGCGACTTCGCACAAATGAAAGGCAACGGTTCCATCGACGTGAAGATCGCCGAGATTGCCCTGAATGCCTTGGATGTAGACCAAAATGGCCTTGACGATATGGACAATCGAATCCTATTAACCATCATTGAGAAATTCAAGGGAGGCCCGGTAGGCCTAACGACGATTGCCACTGCCTGCGGCGAGGAGGCAGAAACCATAGAAGAAGTTTACGAACCATTTTTAATACAAGAAGGATTCTTGAAGCG
>JAGWUO010000027.1 GCA_028868395.1 Cytophagales bacterium
AGCCTCCGCCATTGTCTTCGACGAATTCCAGGCCGATGGCCATCAGCTTTTTGGCATTGATCGCATCGATTAACTCGGAAGATAAATGTTGGTAAGAAGCACTGGAAATAAAGGCTTGGCCTTCTTTCATTCGGGCAATTTCGGCGAGAGTAGGAGGGGAGATCTTTACAGTCAACGCACTCTGCCAAATCATTGCCACATCCTCACTTACACTCGCACCGGCTAACAAATAGTCCGAATCACTAAAGCCGGCACGCTCTCCCGCGCCTTTTTCGATCACAATTTCGTGGCCATTATTGGTTAACAAGGCCACGGCTTGTGGGCTTAAAGAAATGCGATTTTCGTTCGGGTCTGATTCCTTGGGAAGACTAATGCGGATGCTTTGGGCATTCTGCTTCGTCCAAGCCATAGCCTCTAATGGAGCGATTCCCTGTTTCGAAAGTAAGTCCTGAAAGGGATTATGTTCTACTATCTTCGCCATACAACTTCTAATTTACGTTGCGCGTCATCGACGTGGGTGACGTTAAGTTCCCTATGCTCAAAGGTCCAAAACTCCTCCGCCTGCTCCGGCCACTCCACTAAACACAAGTTTCCAGAGTCTAAATATTCTTCTAATCCTATATCGAAAGCTTCTTGCGCATTCTTCAATCGGTATAAATCAAAATGATACACGGGATTACCTTTGCCATCCACATATTCATTCACTAAAGAAAAGGTGGGGCTTTGGACGGATTGTACCACCCCTAATTGGTGGCAAATCTCCTTAATTAAGGTTGTTTTACCTGCCCCCATTTCTCCTCGAAATAACCACACATTCGGGTAGTCTCTCGTCTCGAGAAGGAGGCTTGCCGCGATTTCTGGTAATTCCGTGATGCTGTATTTATCCCAGGGTCTCATAGTTCGATATCCCCTAATTGTGGTCTGATCAGTATTTCTTCCAAAACCGTAGACGGATTCATCGTATAGGCTGAATAAATCGTCGACGCCACATCTTCCGCCGGAATAAACCGTGATTCAGGCAATTCCACTCCATCCCACGCAGGTGTTAAAGTGGCTCCAGGTAAAATGGCCGTCACTTTGATGCCTTGCTGTTTTGTTTCCTCGCGCAAGACTTTAGTGAAACCTAATAGGGCAAATTTACTAATGCAATAAGATCCACCGGCGGTGTAGGCCGTGATGGATGCCGTAGAGCAGATAGTGAAAATGTGGCCTGATTTTTGGGCCTGAAGAGTAGGTAAAATGGCACGCGTCAAATGATAGGCGCTGTATAAATTGGCCTCGATTTGTCGCTCTAATACCCCATCTTCTTCATTTTGGATTTGACCCGGCATAAAAAATCCGGCATTGTTAATCAAAACATCGATGGTTTTGGTTTGTCCCAAAACCCATTCAGCAAAATCCTGACACTGCTTTTTGTCGCTTAAATCTGCGACGAATGTGTGCAATAAAGGCGAATTAAACTCAGCCGATAGCTCCTTTAATTTCTCTCCCGTTCGCGAACAGGTATACACGGTAAATCCTTCCGAAAGGAATTTTTTCACTAACGCTTTGCCAATTCCTTGGCTACCCCCACTAATTATTGCCGTTTTGTTCATTATCTTTGATAAATATCGATGTGTAATATACCAATCAGATGTCAAAATTAGGCAAATATTTAATCTTCCTGGGTAAGCTTTTTACAAATCCAGAAAAATTTCGGGTTTATCTCGCCTTGACGTTTCAGGAATGCGTGGACATCGGTATAAATTCGATCTTGATTGTAGCGATTGTATCCTCCTTCTTAGGCGCTGTGACGTGTGTACAAACGGCTGCGAACATGGATAATCCTTTCGTTCCGCAATATATTATCAGCTTAATTGTTCGAGATTCGACCATTTTAGAGATGGGGCCTACGATCACCTGTGTGGTTCTAGCTGGTAAAATCGGGTCTAACATCGCGGGACAATTAGGAACGATGCGTATCACGGAACAAATTGATGCACTAGAAGTGATGGGGATTAACTCCCGCTCTTATTTAGTGTTACCTAAAATCATCGCTGCGATGATTACGTTCCCGATGCTGGTGACATTAGCTTGCTTTTTGGCAATCTACGGAGGTTATTTAGCCGGTTGGTTAACTGGAGCGATATCCCCGCAAGAATACATTCACGGTTTGCAATTCCAGTTCAAGGGAAACTATATGATTTTTGCCTTGACTAAATCAGTGGTATTTTCTTTCTTGATAGTAACGATTTCAGCCTTTAAAGGTTTCTATACCAAAGGTGGGGCCTACGAGGTAGGTACGGCAAGTACCGCCGCAGTAACCAATTCGTGTATTGCCATTTTAATTGCGGATTATCTTTTGGCCCAATTGTTAGTAGGCTAAATCCTCTCGATAAATACGTTAGTAGTCAATAGGGAACTGGCAGAACCTCGGTAAGATCCGTAAACGGGTGTAATTTCCTCCGGCAAACAAGATGCTGCTAATGGAATATGGTTGCCAGAAACCACCTCGTGCTGCGTGGGATCGTAGCCTCTCCAGCCTCCACCCGGCAAATAAACTTCCACCCAAGCGTGTAAATGATGCGTCTGATTTGGCACATCTACCGGAGCAACGCCGATGTAATATCCAGAAACAAATCGAGTGGCTAATCCCATTGCGCGGCAAAGAGCAGAAAACAAGACTGCATAATCCCGGCAAGAACCCTTGCGGTTAATCATCGTGAATTCAGGGGTGTTCGGATTTCCCTCTTCGCGGATTTCGTAGGCGAATTGGGTGAAAATGAACTCATTTAAGGCAGAAAGATAAGCTGAAGTGCTGTATCGTACACCCGAAGCTATTTGGCGTGCCATTTGTTCCACGTTCGGAGTAACACCCTCTAAACCTAAATAAGGGCTAAGTGTTTTTTGGTAGGAACGAGAATAAGTAATAGGCAATGATTTGCTTTCAAAAGGGAAATAGACGAAGTCAAACGGGTTGAATTCAGTCGTTTCCACTGTGGCTTTCATTTCTATCTCTAGCGAATTCGTAGGCTCTTTGAAGAACAGAATATTTTGGATGTTTCCTTCTGGATCCAGGTTTTTTGAAACCTGAACTGGACTAGGTTGAATGTTTAATTGGAAATCTTGAACCGTTAAAAGTGCACTTTTGCGCGGATGTAGATAGAGGATGTGTGGGTCCAAGGTGACCAATTCACTGTATTCATATCGTAATTTATGCTGAATGCGTGCGATCATTTCGTGGGTGAAATTAAGTCTTTCATCCAACCTTCTTCGATTCCCTCCAGTGATTTACGCAATGCCTCATTCCAATCGTCTGAAATTTTTTGCATGTCTTCCTTGTAGAGTCTGATTTCTTTGGCCTTAAAACTATTCTTTTCGTAAACGACCACATCAATAGGGAAGTCCACATCGTTTGCACTGACTTGGGTCGCATCGAATGACAAGAAGCCCATTTTTAAGGCGTCTTTTAGCGAAGTTTCATGGGTCAAATTGCGGTTCAACAAAGGCTTACCATAATTAGAGTTGCCAATAATCTGGTATTTTAAACCGTCATTGATTTCGATCCAATTGCCTTCTGGGAAAATTAAAAATAGTTTGTGTTCGTTGTCCTTGGGCATTTGTCCACCTACAATCGCGTGTAAATTAAACGCATAGCCTTCTTTTTCTAGCGTTTCACGATCTTCAGCAGCTACTTGTTTTAGTTTTTGGCCAAAGGACGTAGCCGCCTGAAACATGTAATCGTAGGATTCCTCCTCGTCTGCGATGGCTTGATTGAAATAAGTGACTGCTTTGTCACGTACAGAACGTAATCCAGCTGTCATGATGAAAAGTGAATGATCTTTAATCTCGTGAATGGAGATTTTCTTATTCGAATATACTTCATTACCCGCAGTAATTCGCGTGTCAGCAATCGCAATCAATCCTTCTTTAACGGTAATTCCTAAACAATAAGTCATATGATGATGGGTGGCAAATGGGAGCGCAATATTACATTAATTTTGACAAATAGCCGGCCTAGTTGACCGGCTTTAAGTCAAAATAAGTGTTGTGGATGGTTTGTCCGATGTCGTTATTCGAGGTTTGGAAAGCATCTAAAAACTGATGTAAACCCGTATTTAAAATATCTTCAATCTCCGTGAATTGTACTTCAGAAAGAATCTTGGATAGTTTTTTCTCTGCTAAATTCGAATAGCCATGGTCAAAAGAAGTCCCTGAAATCGCATAAAGGGATTGTTCCGCTTCGGTTAAGCAATGCACCACCGATCGAGGAAAGCCTTTATCGAGAATTAAAAACTCCACAATATTCGTCGGATTCACCACTTTGTATTGCTGGCGGAACATATTGTAGGCTGAAACCGATTTCAAAACGGAAGACCAGAGCAATAAGTCCAATGGCGATCCCACCGAATCCACGTTAGGCAAAAGGGTAAAATATTTAACGTCTAAAAAGCGAGTCGTTTTATCTGCCCTTTCTAATAATTTTCCTAATTGTCCAAAATGCCAGCCTTCGCCACGCGTAATCGTTGAATCCACAATGCCATAAAACAACTGACTGCCGGATTTGATTTCCTCTAAAAAACCTTGGTATCGGGCTAATTCCCAGCTTTTACTTCCCTCAACGCGGTCCTTTACTTTCCAATAGATTTGGTTAACATACTCCCACATTTCCTTTGATATACTCTCTCGGATCGTACGGGCATTTTCACGTGCTGAATAGAGACAAGAAAGAATCGAGTTCGGATTATTAACATCAAAGGTCATGAAGTGTAATACGTTCTCTCGGTTTGCTTCAGGGTAATGTTCGAAGAAATTGTAATGATCGGCTGTTGCCACAATGAGGGGCTCCCATTGCTCCGGAACATTTGGGGGTAAATCTAGGGCAAGATTGAAATTCACCGAGATGAAGCGAGCGTAATTGTCAGCTCTCTCGATGTACCGATTCATCCAATAAATGGAATTGGCTACACGACTTAACATAGGCTATAAATTTTTCTAAAATGCTTGATATCTTAAAATTAGGATTTTTTTTCAGAGTGCGGCATCAGCCCGTCCTTTTTTGTATTTTTGTCTATTAATTCGTCCAAAAAATCCACATGTTTTATCAAATTTTCATAAAACCTCTTTTCTTTTTATTCAATCCTGAACGAGCACATTACTTAGCAGCCGATTTAATTCGATTGACTTTGCGAATTCCAGGGATGTCTTTGCTTTTTAAAGCCTTGTTTCAAGTGGAGGACAAACGATTAGAACGGACGGTTTTTGGGCTACATTTTCCGAATCCAGTGGGATTAGCTGCTGGATTTGATAAGAATGCGATGCTGATTGATGAATTTGCTGAATTGGGTTTTGGATTTATCGAAGTAGGTACGGTTACACCCATGCCGCAGGACGGCAACCCTAAACCTCGTTTATTTCGTTTACTTGAAGATGATGCGATCATTAATCGTATGGGATTTAATAACGAGGGCTTAGCGGCGATGAAAGTTCGATTAGAAAAACGTCGTTCGAAAATTATTGTAGGTGGAAATTTAGGTAAGAATAAGGTAACTCCTAATGAATTAGCGGATGACGATTACCGCCAGGGATTCGAAGCATTATATGATGTGGTGGATTATTTTGTGGTGAACGTAAGTTCGCCTAACACCCCTAATTTACGAGCACTTCAAGAAAAAGAGCCACTGAAACAGTTGTTGCAGACCCTGCAAGATTTGAATGCTTTGAAACCGGTTCAGAAACCGATATTGTTGAAAATTGCGCCAGATTTAAGTAATGATCAATTAGATGACGTAATTGAAATTGTGTTAGAAACGCGCTTAGCCGGTGTCATTGCGACGAATACAACCCTGTCACGCGAAGGCTTGCTATCTGTTCATAAAGGGGAAATGGGAGGATTAAGTGGAAAACCTTTGACCAAAAGATCAACCGAGGTGGTGGCGTATTTACACCAAAAATCAAACGGTCAATTTCCCATCATCGGGGTAGGTGGAATTCATTCGGGAGCGGATGCTGTAGAAAAATTAAAGGCCGGAGCCTCTTTAGTCCAAATCTATTCCGGCTTCATCTATGAAGGTCCTGGATTGATTAAAGAAATTAACCAAGAAATACTCGCGGCTGGACTGTAATTTGATTTTGTAAATCGGATCAAAAAAGCGAAATTTATAAGATTATAACCTTGGTTCCCACAATGGCAAAAAAGATTAGTAGCACAACGAGTACCTTACAACTTAATTTTGAGCAAGATAAGCCCAAAAGAAAAATGGATGGCGCTGTTTTATACCGCATTCAGTTAATAATAGCCGCCTTTTTGTTTCTGATTGGTACCCTTTTATTGGTATCATTTGGATCCAGTTTTTTCGTAGGTGTTTCGGATCAAAGTGAGGTAGAGCGTGGCGTGGTGGACACTATTAAGGGTTCTGATATTCCCATTAAAAACCTTGCGGGACTTTTAGGGGCTAAAATCGCACACTTCTTTTTATTCAAGACTTTTGGTTGGTCAACCTTGTTGTTAATCCCTTTATTCTATTTATCGGCATTAAAAGTAGGTTTCAAAAAAGAGATTTACTCTTTGGAGCGCCTATCTTGGCAGGTTTTATTTTACATTCTTTGGTTTAGTTTATTAGCTGGATTTTTTGTTTTCTCACTTGATTTACCCCATTCAATTGGAGGTGGAGTAGGGTATTTTGTGAACGAGAAATTGTATCAGTTATTAGGTTACCTGTCCATCTTTGTGATTGGTTTTGGTGGATTTATCTTTTTGGTTTTATTCTATCAATTAAATCCTAAAAAGGCTGTTGTTGCTGCACCTGTGACTGCAGAGGAAGAGGAGGAAGAAGAAGAAAGTCTGTTTATTGATGAAGATGGGCCTTCGGTTCACGTGGATAACGATGATTTACAAGAATTTAGACCCATTGTTCCGCCGGTGGTGGAAGAGGTTGTTCCAGAGATAGAAGCTCCAGTTGAAGTAAAGGAAGAGGTTGTTCCTGAGCCAATAGCCGCGGAAGAAAAGAAAGAAGATGACCTAGACTTTACCTACAAAGTGGCTGATGTAGCGGATGAAGTAATTGAAGAAGAACCTACTCCGGTGTCTCGTGAGATTAAAGCCAATGATTTAGTAGAGCAATTTGGCCTTTATGATCCTACGGCCGATTTGCCTAAATACCAGTTTCCTACGATCGATTTATTAAAAGAATATGATCAAAAGAATCAGACATCGCAAGTGACGATGGATGAATTGAAGGCAAACAAGGAGAAAATTGTCGAGACTTTATTGAATTATGGTATCGGGATTCAAAAGATTGAAGCTACGATTGGGCCTACTGTTACCTTGTATGAGATTGTCCCTAAGGCTGGAGTTCGCGTCAGTAAAATCACTTCCCTTGAAGATGATTTGTCTCTTTCATTGGCTGCTATGGGAGTTCGTATTATTGGCCAAATGCCTGGTAAAGACACCATCGGTATCGAGGTAGCTAACAAGAACCGCGAGATGGTTCCCGTTCGTGCGGTAATCGGTTCAGAGAAGTTCCAAAAATCTACTTTCGATTTGCCTATCACCCTAGGAAAGACGATTTCGAATGAGATTTTCGTTGCAGATTTAGCTAAAATGCCTCACCTTTTAATGGCTGGTGCCACAGGTCAAGGTAAGTCTGTTGGTTTAAATATGTTATTGACTTCTTTGATTTACAAGAAGCACCCAGCGACACTGAAGTTTGTTTTGGTCGATCCGAAGAAAGTGGAATTGTCGCTTTTTAACAAGTTAGAGCGCCACTTCTTGGCTTGTCTTCCTGATTCAGCGGAAGCGATTATTACCGATACGAAGAAGGTAGTAAATACCCTGAATTCCTTGTGTAAGGAGATGGACTTGCGTTATGATAAGTTAAAAGACGCAGGTTGCCGAAACATTAAGGAATACAACCAGAAGTTTATCAACCGTCGCTTGAATCCAAACGAGCACGACTTTATGCCGTACATCGTTTTAGTAATCGATGAGTTAGCGGATTTAATGTTAACGGCAGGGAAAGAAGTAGAGCATCCTATTGCGCGTTTAGCACAATTAGCCCGTGCCATTGGTATACACTTAGTTGTTGCGACACAACGTCCTTCGGTTAACGTTATTACAGGTACTATTAAGGCGAACTTCCCTGCGCGTCTTTCCTTTAAAGTAATGTCCAAAATTGACTCCCGCACCATTCTCGACGCAGGTGGCGCTGATCAGTTAGTAGGTATGGGAGATATGTTATTGTCGATGGGATCCGAAGTGATTCGTTTGCAATGTGCCTTCGTAGACACCCCAGAAGTAGAAGACATCTGTGATTTCATTGGAAACCAACAAGGATATACTTCCGCCTATTTATTGCCTGAACCTGATTCAGAGGAAATGGGTGGACAGGATCGCGGGGATTTCGATCCGAGCGACCGAGATTCGTTCTTCGATGAAGCAGCTCGTTTAGTTGTGATGCATCAGCAAGGGAGTACCTCTCTAATTCAACGTAAGTTGAAATTAGGCTATAACCGCGCAGGTCGTTTAATTGATCAATTAGAGGCGGCAGGAATCGTAGGTTCATTTGGTGGTTCGAAGGCCAGAGAAGTACTCGTGAAATCAGAGACGGAATTAGAAGAGATTTTGAAAAATTTATAAGATGAAAAAAGGATTATTATTGCTTGCATTTAGTTTTAGTGTATTTGCTCAATCGAACAAAGCGTTAAGCTTGATTGATGGAATGCAGAAAAAATACAAGGCGATGGGTTCGTTCTCTGCTAACTTTACCTACCAAACTGAAGGCGCGGCCACCATGTCAGGATCCATTACGGTGAAAGGAACGAAGTTTCGTTTAAAGACAGCTGGTCAGGAGATCTTTAATAACGGAAAAGAAGTAGCTACGTACATCAAAGAAATCAATGAGGTGAATATCTCTAGCTTCGATCCATCTGAAGGTGATTTGAATCCAGCTAAAATCTATTCATTCGACAAGAAGGCCTACAAGATCTCTTTAAAAGGCGAATCAGCAGGCGTCTCTACGGTAGAGTTAGCTCCTGTGGCAAAAGGTACTCAGGTGAAGAGTATCGCCCTTAAAATCTCAAATGCTGATCTATCTGTGAGTGAATGGACGATCATTAACAAGGCAGGAAAGAAACAGCATTTCAAAGTGGCAAAATTAAACCCGAAAGCGAATGCTGATGATAAGTTCTTCAATTTCGATAAGAAAGCCTTTCCAGGGGTAGAAGTGAAT
>JAGWUO010000326.1 GCA_028868395.1 Cytophagales bacterium
GGATCAAGAAGAAAAATAGTCTTTTCATTCGAATCTTAAAATTAGGGAATATTACCAGGAAATTGGACGGATTTATCCTGAAATACGTAATTGCAAGAATTGTCCTCGAATTTGAAAGATTCGTCCTATGCTACACCATGCCATCACTGTAATTTTGAGACAAGAATTTTTCTTCGACATGAATAAAACATTTGTTTCATTTAACGTAAAGAATTCAGGAAATAAACTTCCTAAATACCAGCAATTAGTGAATTCACTTTTGCAGGATATAGAGATGGGAGAATTAAAACCTGGCGAGCGATTGCCGTCTATTAATGAAGCCTCGGAAGAGTGTTACCTTTCCCGCGATACGGTGGAAAGAGCTTATACCGAGTTACATAAAATGGGTGCAATTACGTCCATTTTCCGCAAAGGTTATTTCATCTCTGAATCGAGCTTGAAGGTAAAGACGAAAGTCCTTTTCCTGATCGGTCGGATGACAGAGACAAATCAAACCTTGTACAATGCGTTTCTCGATCATTTTGGCAAAAATGTGATGGTGGACATATATACCTACCAATACAAGCCGAGAGAGTTTAAAGAAATCATAGGACAACAATTAGGCAATTACCATTACTACCTGATTCAGCCACATTTAATCGATGAGGATGAAGAAACGGTGAAGATTTTACAGAAAATAGCGGGGGATCGCTTGATTTTATTGGACCAAAACTTCGGAACCATCCGTCACTCCAGTCTCATCTGCCCACCTAACCCATCGCTAAAGAAGATTTTTAATACCCAACTAAACCTGTTTAATAAGTACCGCAGTCTTAATTTAGTTTTGAGCGAAGACGAATACTTCGATCCTGAATTAATCAATGCGTGTAGTGAATTCTGCGAAGCGAATTCATTGAAATTCCAAGTATTAGATGGCCTAGAAGAGGACGATTTTCAACAAAAGGAGATTTATTTCACTTTGTCGGATACCGATCTTTTCCAGGCTATCAAATACGCGGAGAAAAAGAACTGGACTTTAGGTAAAGATATTGGCATCATTTCCTTGAATGATCATCCCTTTAAGGAAATAATAGCCGGAGGCATCACGGTGGTGAGTACTCATCCGGAGAAGTTAGGCCAAAAAGCGGCCGAAATGATCCTCAACAATCAAAAGACGGTAGAGGTCATAGAACCTAGCCTACTTATACGACTATCACTTTAGGGTTTTATTTTGCTTGAAAAGGGCCGTGGATTCACGGCCTCTTTTTTTTCACATAATCGATATTTCGCTGAATCCCTTTCAACTTTGTTCGCTTAATCGCCGAATATTGAAAAAGGGTTTGAAACACTTCTTCAGACAAGCCTTCCCAATCCACATCTTGCAGATTCGTTTCAAATCGCGGTTCATTGTGCGGCTTCGAAAATCGATTCCAAGGACACACATCTTGGCAAATATCGCAGCCAAAAATCCAGTTTTGAAAATCCCCCTGCAAGCTTGCCGGCATTTGGTCTTTCAACTCGATCGTAAAATAGGAAATACATTTACTTCCATCCACCACGTAAGGTGTAATGGCATCCGTGGGACAAGCGTCAATGCAACGGGTACAGGTGCCACAAAAATCCTTAATCGGTCCATCAGGACTTGCCTCTACATCAATCAAGAGCTCTGCAAGGAAATAAAAACTCCCCTTTTTCGGAATAATCAAATTCGCATTCTTCCCAATCCAACCTAATCCTGATTTTTTCGCCCAGGCTTTTTCTAAAACTGGTGCAGAATCGACAA
>JAGWUO010000028.1 GCA_028868395.1 Cytophagales bacterium
AAACCGCCGCCTGCGTATAACCATGCTTCACTAAATACAATGACATCAAACGATTGTCGACCTCCTTAAAGTCCGGTCCCTCGAAGCGAATCATGTCGATTTCGATCCGGTCTTTGGACAAATCATCCAGTAGGGATAATAGTAATTTCTCAGGATCTTCGTGGTAATGGTAGCAGCCGTACAAAAGGTTTACCCCGATTACCCCTAATGCCTGTTGTTGCAAGATATTATCATTATCCAGCATATTCACGTGGATAACGACATCGTTAAAGCCACCGTTCGGAGTTAATTGGAAACGAAGTCCGATCCAGCCGTGGGCATCATTCGTCTTTTGGAAATTTAGGGCAGAAACGGTGTCTGCAAAAGCAAAGAACCGTTTTTCAGAGGCTGATTCTGTTAAACGAACATTCAATAACTTGAACTCGCGGTTTAACATTTTCATTAAACGCGGCTCGCACACATATTTTCCGGAAGCTTCTTCGCCATAAATGGCATCCGAAAAAGCCATATCATATGCAGAGATTGTTTTAGCGATGGTGCCTGATGCTCCGCCTGCTTTGAAGAAATTAGCCGCTACATCTTGACCTGCTCCGATTTCCGCGAAGGAACCGTAAATGCTGCGGTCTAAATTGATTTGAAGTGCTTTTTGTTTAGTCCCTATGGATTTAATGTGCGATGTCATAGGCAATGTGTTAGGTTTGTTGACTTAGGCGTTTTATTAGTGTCGCAATTTACAAATTTATGGCCAAAATTCCCCCTTGTGATACAAGCAAAGACCAGCCATCGGTCCCTCACTAATATGTCCGACAGGTAAACCATTTTTTTTCATCACTTGTTTTAAAATGTCTGAATAGTAAAACGCCACAGAACCGGTGAAATGAAAAACAGGTGCCTCCGAATAACGCTTCAAATACAGGGAAATAAAGGCATCAAAAGATTGTTCAATCAAACCATAACAAAAGGCATCCCGTCGATGGTCAAATAGAAATTTCGAAAAGCTGGCAAACCAGCGATTAGGGAAGGCTTGTTTGTAAGCCTTGTCTAAAACGGTTAAGCGATCCATTACCCCAAAGCGTTTTTCAAAAACAGCCCGAATCTCATCTGGCATTTGGCCATGTAAATAACTCAAAAGCAATAATTTGCCTAAATGTCCACCACTGCCTTCGTCGCCTAACCAAAATCCCAACGGAGGAATTTGCGCCGAAATTCGCCCGCCATCCCAATAACCGGAATTCGATCCCGTTCCTAAAATACACGCAATTCCCGCCTCTTTCCCGCAAAGCGATCTTGCCGCGGCGATGAGATCGTTTTGTATTTCAAGCGAGCAAGAAATGGGAAAATAGGGTCGAAAGGCGGCAGCAATCACCTCGCATTGCGCTTCGCCCGTTACTCCGGTACCATAATAATAAATAGCTTGAATGGGGAGATCCTTAAATCCTGTTAATACTTCCTGCTGGGTAGCAATGATCTCATCAATGGTTTGGTAGTATGGATTAATACCCGTACTCGTAAAACTTTCATAAGCAGAAGCCGGATCCTTTATCAGTCTCCAGGCTGTTTTAGTCGAACCACTTTCAACGATTAATATCATACTACGCTAAGATTCCGATGGGGGTAAATTTTTCAAAGACTTTCTCGGAATGTGGCGCATCAGCCAGTTCAGGGGTTAAATCCTGCCCCGCCCAATGTTCATAATGTTTGCCATTTTTCCACAATTTGGACTCCGTCATATCGTAAATGAGCCCCTGAAAGGCGACCCAAATCTCAGGCTTGTCTTGCCCATTTCGTAGGGCTAACTGTCCGCGTGTATAAGTCTTCATAATTTACACGAAGCTAAATAAAAAGGGTCAAACCCACCTTTTTTTCAGAAAGATTTTTAATTTTACATCGCATAACACCTGAATATGAAACAGTTCCTTTTAGTATTATTAGCTATTTCTGTGCTAGCCTGTGGCGGCGGGGGAGATCCAGCACCCACTCCTACACCTCCTACCCCTACGGTTAATGTAGCTACACTAGTGAAGAAAGTGTGGACGGTTAGTACAGCCCAATGGGATGGCGTAACGAAATACGATAAGACAAGCACATCGAACGTAGTTCAAGGATATTCTCAATACAAATTAGATTTATCTACCGCAGGAACGGTTAGCTTGACGGAATTTGACGGAAAGATATTTACAGGCACTTACACGGTTGCGACCGATGGATTATCGCTTACATTAAATGGTTTAACGAGTGCAGAAGGTGCACCTACTGGAACAGGCGGAACAATTACTTATTCTATCTTAGTGACTCCTACTGCGACAACTTTAAGCTTGCAACAAACAACAGCTTACGTAAAAGCGAGTAGCGCTATCGTTAAGTTAGCCCTAGTTAATCCTTAATAAGAAAAGATTTTACTGAAGCCGTCCTCGTGGCGGCTTTTTGTGTTATATGGAAAAGAGAACAGAAATAGGGGAAATTGGTGAGTTTGGTTTAATCAACCATATTGCCGCTCAGTTTACAGAAAAACAAGCCTGGACTGACTTGGGTATTGGAGATGATACCGCGGTGTTGGATCCCAAAGGTAATAAGGTAGTTACTACCACCGAATTATTCATAGAGGGTGTTCATTTTGATTTAGGTTATACTCCTTTGCAGCATTTAGGTTTTAAAGTCGTTTCTGTGGTTCTCTCAGACATTGCGGCGATGAACGCCATTCCAGCTCAAATCACGATTGGTTTAGGCTTGAGTAATCGCTTCTCGGTGGAATCGGTAGACGCGCTTTATGAAGGGATTCGTTTAGCCTGTGAAGAATACAAAGTGGATTTAGTGGGAGGAGACACGACTTCTAGTCCCCAAGGTTTGATTATTTCAATGACTGCTACGGGAGTGGTGGAAGCGGATAAATTAGTACAACGTGGCACTTCGAAGCCAAATGATGTTCTATGTGTTTCAGGTGATTTAGGCGCGGCGTTGATGGGCTTACATTCGTTGGAAAGAGAAAAACAGGTATTCTTATCTAATCCGGATATGAAACCGGAATTAGAGGGCAAAAGTTATGTCGTATTGCGTCAGCTGAAGCCGATGGCCCGTTTCGATATTATCCACGAGTTGAGAGAATTAGGCGTGGTTCCTACGTCGATGATCGATTGTTCAGATGGATTAGCCTCAGAGATCATTCATTTGTGCAATGCCTCTGGTTTAGGTGCGCGCATTTTTGAAAAAAACATTCCTATTGACGACGAGACTTATCTTGCGGCGACTGAGTTTAATGTGAGTCCTTTGACAGCTGCTCTGAATGGAGGCGAGGATTTCGAACTTTTATTTACGGTTTCTCAAGCCGATTTTCCCAAAGTAGAAAAGATCGCTGACGTGACCGCCATCGGTTATATGACTAATGTGAGTAATGAACGTGTAATGGTCATGAAATCGGATGCAATCGTCGATTTAACGGCTCCAGGTTTCGGAAAACAATAGTCTATTCGTCTACATTTTACGCCGTTTGATAAATTTTGGGCTATTAACGGGATTAAATTTGTAATTTTGAGTGTGGGTAATTGCCTGATTTTTTTGGCTATCATTCTAAGATTTACAAAATGACAAAGTCTTCCTTCATTCGGAAATATTCAAATCGCTTTCTTTCAAGATGGCTGGTTTTAGTATTTGACTCGTTAATCGTTATCTTCTCGTTTTCTATTGCTACACTATTAAGAATGAATTTCCAGCTATTGGATATAGATTTCTCGGTGTTTGCTTCTCAATTGATATTTGTGCTAGGCCTGCGTCTTTTGGCTTTTTTGTATTTTCAATCCTATGCGGGTATTATTCGCCATACAAGTATCGAGGATGCCATATTGATTTTAAAAGCCGTATTTACAGGAACTTTTGGTGCTGTTTTAACATCAGGAGTTATTCGAAATACGTTGGGATTTGAGCATGTCTTTAATTTATCTGCTTCTATCCTAATCATTGACTTTTTCATCTGTCTGTTCTGGATGGTTATTCTTCGCTTCTTCGTGAAGAGTTTCTATGAATCCTTTATTAATCAGTTTAAACCCACCATCGGTGTCTTGATCTACGGAGCAGGATACACAGGTATGTTGACTAAGAATGTGTTCCAAACGGATCGCAGCACTAACTACAAGATTTTGGGTTTTATCGACGATAATGAGTCCAAAATAGGGAAAACGATTGAAGGTATTAAGGTGTATAGTTTACCAGAAGTACTGGATAAGTTTGTGGGGTCGAATGAGGGTTTAGAGGTGATTATGGCCATCAACAATATGTCGGCTAAATCGAAGCGTAAGATTTCAGATATCTTCCTAGACCGCGGAGTGGTGGTAAAAGCCCTTCCTCCAGTGGATAAGTGGGTAGAGGGAGAATTTGCGATGAACCAAATTCACAATGTGAAGATCGAAGATCTATTAGGTCGTGAGGTGATTCAAATGAATAATAAGCGCATAGGCGAGGAGATTTCGGGCAAGGTAATTCTAGTTACGGGCGCTGCGGGATCAATTGGTAGTGAAATTGTTCGTCAATTAATCGCTTATTTCCCAGCTAAACTAGTTTTAGTTGATCAGGCAGAATCGGCCTTGTATGATTTGGAATATGAATTAGCAGGGAAGGTGCCCACGAATGTGCAATTGATAGTCAATGTAGCTGATGTGTCTGATACACGCCGCATAAGCAAGATATTCAAGAATCATCGACCAGATATCATTTTCCACGCGGCTGCTTATAAGCATGTTCCATTGATGGAAAACAATCCGTATGAGGCGATCAAAACCAATGTAATAGGCACGCGTATATTAGCGGAACTAGCAGCTGAATTAGGGGTAGATAAATTTGTGATGGTTTCGACAGACAAGGCTGTGAATCCAACGAATGTGATGGGGGCTACGAAGCGTTTAGCTGAGATGTATACGCAGTCGATGAACCAGCTGGAAGGAGTTAAAACGAAATTTATTGCCACGCGTTTTGGAAACGTATTAGGCTCTAACGGCTCCGTTATCCCCTTATTTAAAAAACAAATCGAGCGTGGCGGTCCGGTAACAGTAACTCACCCAGAAATTACGCGCTACTTCATGACTATTCCTGAAGCCTGCGAGCTCGTATTAGAGGCAGCAACGATGGGGCAAGGTGGTGAAGTTTTTGTCTTTGATATGGGTGAATCTGTGAAGATTATTGACCTTGCTAAGAAGATGATTACTTTGAGTGGTCTACGTGTGGATAAAGATATTGAGATCCGCTACACAGGTTTGCGTCCAGGCGAGAAGTTGTATGAGGAGTTGTTGAACAACGACGAGAATACGCTTCCTACGCACCACCCTAAGATCTTGATTGCAGAAGTAAATACGCCTTCCTATGCGTATATGGAAGTGGCTACGAATGATTTGAATCACTTATTATCAAGTGGTACGAACAATTCGATTGTGGCCAAAATCAAGGAAATTATTCCGGAGTACAAATCAAACAATTCGGTGTTTGAGACCTTAGACAAAAAATCGTCTAAATAATCCCCATCTTCTTAACGATCCAGATAGCCGCCAGTGTAAACAGCGGAGCAGCCACTATATCCAAGCTGTAGTGTACGTGTTGAAGCAATAATAAACTAGCTAGTACGAAGCTGAAAACAACGGCGATACGTCTTTCCGTTGCCGTAGGCAAAAAGAAGCAAACAAAGACCATTGTAGCCGTGTGCCCGGAAAAGAACAGGTCCTTTGTGATGGCCATATTTTCACCGTAAATGAAGATTTCCGCTAAGGGGTCGTGTAAATCGACTAATCCAGCTGGGGGATTTAAGGCCACTAAATAGATGGTTAAAAATCGAAATCCAGTCTCCAAATTGAACGCCCAGGCGAACCAAACGAATCTTTTAGGATCCTGCAATAGCCGATACAGCAAGTAGATAACAGATAAATAAATGATCCCAAAAATAGGGTAGGAAACATTTAGGGCCGGAATCGCGTTTAGTATGGGATCGTTCCATTGGATTCCTTCGCGTAATTGAATCCATTGGAAATAATCATCCGCTTTAAAAGGGAAAATGAGGAACACAGCTAAAGCTCCTATGAACTGTAGGGCGAAGGTGCGGTCAGAGAAGGCGGCTTTCCAGGTTTGTTTCAAGTTTGAACGAAAATTAGGTAATTTGGGAAGCGAAATTAGTGCTAAAAAACAATAAGATGAAGAAGATCTCAAAAATTACGGTAATTGTATTTAGTATCATCACGAGTGCTTTTCATTTTTCATGCGGAAGTGCCGTTGAAAAAAAGGAAGCAGGGTTAAAAAATCAAATAAATAAGATGGATCAGAAATTAGAGAAAATAACGTTTGGAGCAGGATGCTTCTGGTGTGTGGAGGCGGTATTTCAGCGCGTGAAGGGAGTAAAAAAAGTAACTTCTGGTTATATGGGGGGCAAGTTGAAGAACCCAACTTATCGCGAGGTTTGTTCAGGACTTACAGGACATGCAGAAGTGTGTCAATTAGATTATGACCCTAAGGAAGTGGATGTGGCGACGTTGTTGGAAATTTTTTGGCAAACACATGATCCTACTACGTTGAATCGACAAGGAGCGGATACGGGCACCCAATACCGTAGCGCGGTGTTTTTCCATACGCCGGAGCAGCAAAAAGAAGCGGAGGCTTGGAAGCAAAAATTGAATGCGCAACACGTTTTCCCTAATCCGATTGTAACAGAAATTACACCGGCCTCAGCGTTTTATGTGGCGGAGGATTACCACCAAAACTATTTCAATGAAAATGGGACGGAGCCTTATTGCCAAATCGTCATCAAACCTAAGATGGATAAGTTTTTAAAGGCCTTCAAGTCTAAATTGAACTAGAATCCGCCCTTGTCGTAGAAGCTACGTCTGCGAGACAGTTTCAGGTCTTGTAACAGCGTTGATTTTACGCGCAGGTCAAAGGAATAATTACTCGCGCGTCCATAGAATGGGCTCGCGATAGGCGTCCAGTTAAAGTTCATCTCCCAGCAATGTAAGTCGCGGTGCACGGACATATTCGTGTAGGTCAAGCCTTTGTATTTAAAGTCAAAGCCGGATGTTACCGATACTTTCCATTTTTCAGACAAACTCAAATCCCCTTGGAAACTGAGTCCACTGATGTTTTGAGGCGATGCTAACCCCGTCTTGTTCATGCTAAACTGGTAAGAAAACGAGAAGTTCCAAGGCACATTCCAGTCGACATAGTCGTCTAGGTTTCGGTTAATCTGATTCATTTGGGCCTCGCTCGCGTTCTTATTCTCTTTAGGTTTAGGCTTACCCGCAGAGAATCGACGGCCTATGGAGAAGTTAAATCCTTGCAAGCGGGCTAATCCTGCACCTTGACTGAACATTAAATCGGGTGTTCTGCGGCCAATATCAAAGAATAATGGATCCGCCACATATAAATAAGGGTCTAATGTTCCCCCCATATTGATGTCAAAATCCTTCACTCGAGAGGCCAGGTTGAAACCGATATTCGACAAGGCGTATTCCTTTGCTAAGAGATTGTAGCTTCCATTAATGCCAAAGTTATCCAATATACGCACTTTCTCCGTGAGCACGCTGGCCGTATCTGATTTGGTCTTTAACTTCGCTTCTAGCGTATTTTGAAAGCCAAAAGAAATGGCACCAGAGGCACCTCCATAACTCATCGTACGAGGGTCGAAGGTACTGATTCTACGAATATCTCCGATTTGCTCTTTGCCCTCCGCATTGATGAACTTTCGGTTATTGATTCTAACATCTTGGTAATACCCAAAACTCGGATCTGAATAATCCGGCGTATAACTCAAACTAACGGATGGAACCAAGGTGTGGCGAATGGCCTCTAAACGTCCTTTTTTGAAGCGCAAGGTCCCAAACAAACGCGTATTCATACTCGCTGAAAAGGAGATTTGAGAATTAAATTTAGGCAATCCTCCCACTGTATCGATGCGCACCGTTGAATCTGCTGCTACATAAGTGTATTTATAGGAACGGGTGTACATATTTCCTGACCAAGAAACGCCGGGAGTTAGGTTAATGTGCTTCGTAAGCTTCAAATTAGGCAAGGCCAAAGGAATGCTGTAATTGAATTTCGTCTGCGCCTTTTCCCACAAAATAGGTAAGGTACTGGCATCCACTGGTATAACCCCGGCAGGAACATCATCTGCACCATTTGGAATAAATGGCTTTTGTATCGTTCCACGTAAGGAATTAGACGACCGTGGATACACATCGAACTCATAACGCGTATAAGGGTCGCCCACTTGGTTGGTCATCGAAATGCCTCCAGAGAAGTCCAAACCAATACGGAATTGATCGATGAAGCGATCGCCCAGCGAATTTTTCTTCTTGAAAGGTTGTATCTGGTTGAGGCCAAAGTTAAAGTCAGTTCCCGCATCAAACACGCGAGTACTCGTGTTTTGGTTAATCCGTAAGTTGATACTGGTGCGGACTGTTTGGCCAAAATTGCGGGAATACTGTACAGATGATCCAATCGTATTGGATAGGTATTGCTGGGTGTTGAATGAGTTGTATTGGTTATACGAATTCGATGCAATGTTTACCGAGGCCGAGAAACTGGAATTTCCAGAACTACGGGGTGTATGCGACCACTGCAAGGCAAAATCAGTTCTTTTCGTAGGGGAAAACTCATCCCCATTGCTGTTTCTATTAAAGGCTAAGTTGAAACTTCCTGCGTAGCGATAGCGTTTGTTGTACTGCGAATTTGCACCTAGACCCCAGCCCCCTTTGGAGTATATTTGGCCAGTAAACCGAATGCCAATGTTTTCACTCGCCGCCCAATAATACCCGCCTTCCCGCAAATAGAAACCGCGTCCATTCGGCTCCTCACCATAAGTGGGCATAATGATTCCTGATTTTCCGGCCTCTTTAGGCTGCGAATAGGGAAAGAATCCAAATGGCAAACCGATGGGCAAAGGGATGTCATTTAACTCAAAGTGAAAAGGGCCTGAGATGATCTCTTTTTTACCCACCACTTTGATTTTGCTGGCTTTAATGTGAAAGTGGGGATGCGTTAAATTACAGGTGGTGTAAATGGCATTTCGGATATAAAGATTCTCCTCTTCGTCTTTTTTGACATTTTTACCTT
>JAGWUO010000029.1 GCA_028868395.1 Cytophagales bacterium
GAAACCTAATTTCATCGAAGAATATTCCGTGTGATATCCACCAATTAATTCTGTCTCACACTCTGGTAAGTCAAATGGCGTACGATTACACTCTGCAAAGGCGCAAATCAAGAAAATCACAAAACCCATCGGTTGGTACAAGATGTTCCAATGACCGTTTTGTTGTGCTTCCACAATGGCTTTTGTAGAAAGAGAACCTGTCATCATCAAAATGGCGATGATAGAAAGCCCCATGGCAAGTTCGTATGAGATGTTTTGAGAAGCAGCACGAATCGCGCCTAACAACGAATATTTGTTATTAGATGCCCAACCACCAATCAAGATGCCATACACACCCAATGACACGATACCAAAGACCCATAAAATACCGATGTTCACATCGATGCCTTGCAAGTCAAAAGTAACGTCACCGATCGTTACTGTATCTCCAAAAGGAACCACCGCCGAGGTCATCAAAGCAGTTAACATCGACAAACAGGGTCCCATAATGAACAACCATTTGTTTGAGTTAGCCGGAATGAAATCTTCCTTCATAAACATCTTCACCGCATCCGCTAAAGGCTGCAAAATCCCGAAAGGACCCGCACGATCCGGACCAATACGGTCTTGCATAAAGGCCGCGATCTTACGCTCGAAATACGTTGAATAAGCTGCAACCCCTAAGGTGATCAAGAAGATGACCCCGATGAAGGAAGCTTTGGCAATAAAAACTGAATCAAATAAGTTCATCTATTTCTTTTTAGATTTAGGTAAAGCAGGTTGAATGCCTAAAAAACTACGGTCACGGTCGTCATTGATTTGCTTGTAATCACGTGCCGCTTGTAACACAGGGAACGCTGGCTTAATCAAATTCGCACCATATTTATTCGCTGAGATCACGGAGTGACGAGACACATTCGTCGGTCCTTCGATTACCCAATCAGACGTCTTTTTCTTGTCAAAACGACAGCCATTACAAATGAAATCCGTTACTTCGCCCCACATGTTCTTGCGACCTGTCACACGGATAACCTCATCACCTTTGTACCAGATGGTTGCTTTACCTGAACATTTCTCACACTCGCAATGTGCATCTACAGGCTTCGAGAACCACACACGGCTCTTGAAACGGTAGGTTTTATCTGTCAATGCGCCCACCGGACATACATCAATCACGTTACCAGAGAAGTCGTTATCAATCGCTTTCTCAATGTAGGTACTGATTTCCGCGTGATCCCCGCGGTGCATCACCCCGTGAACACGGCCATCCGTGATTTGATCTGCTGTATACACACAACGGTAGCACAAGATGCAACGGTTCATGTTCAGCTGAATGTTAGGACCTAAATCCGTCGGCTCGAATGTATTACGCTCTTCAACCGTACGCGTCGATGAAACACCATGCTCGAACGAGAAGTCTTGCAAGTGACATTCACCCGCTTGGTCACATACTGGGCAATCCAATGGGTGATTTAATAACAAGAATTCCACGATGCCCTTGCGTGTTTCTAACACGTCTTCGTTCACCGTATTTTCCACGATCATCCCGTCTTGAACGGCTGTAATGCAGGCTGGAACTAATTTAGGCATCGGACGAGGATCTTTTTCTGAACCCGCTGTCACCTTCACTAAACAAGCACGGCATTTTCCACCTGAACCTTTTAAAGGCTCATAATAGCACATAGCTGGCGGAGCAACCTCAGGCCCGATCATGCGAGCTGCTTGCATGATGGTGGTTCCTGGTTCTACCTCAAGGGTGATATTATCTATCGTAACTTTCATATTCGTTAATTTCTGCCAAATTATTTTGTCCAACTAGCCCCCTCACGCATAAATACCGCGCCTGGTTTTGTCGCTAATTCTGGGTGCTCAATATGCCACTCGAACTCATCGCGGAAATGACGAATCGCAGCAGCCACTGGCCAAGACGCCGCATCCCCTAATGGACAAATCGTATTTCCTTCAATTTTCTTCGCTACATCGACTAATAAATCGATATCTTCTTTGCGACCTTGACCGTGCTCGATGCGGTGCAACACTTTGTCCATCCAACCCGTACCTTCGCGGCAAGGAGAACATTGTCCACACGATTCGTGGTGATAGAATTTCGCAAATGTCAAGGTGTTGTGAACGATACAAGCTGTCTCATCCATGACCACAAAACCTCCTGATCCTAACATCGTACCGGTCGCAAAACCACCATCTGATAAAGATTCATAGGTCATCAAACGCTTCTCCCCTGCCGCTGTCGTTAAGATTAACTCGGCTGGCAAGATAGGCACGGACGAACCACCGGCTACGACTGCTTTTAGTTTATGTCCATCGCGAATACCGCCGCACCATTCATCGGAATAGATGAAATCTTCGACCGTAATCCCTAATGGGATCTCGTAAACACCTGGTTTTTTGATGTGACCAGACGCGGAGATTAATTTCGTACCTGTACTACGTCCTACACCAATCGCCGCATAGGCATCGCCACCGTTATTCACGATCCACGAAGTAGCTGCGATAGATTCCACGTTATTTACAACGGTAGGACATTGCCACAAACCTTTTACCGCTGGGAAAGGCGGCTTATTACGTGGATTACCTCTTTTACCTTCTAATGATTCTAATAAAGCGGTTTCTTCCCCACAGATATAAGCCCCACCACCCGGTTGAACAAATAGGTCTAAATCATATCCAGAGCCTAAAATATTCTTTCCTAATAATCCTTTATCGTATGCTTCTTGAATGGCTTTTTCTAGAATATTGATCACATACATCAATTCCCCACGCACATAGATGTACGAGGTGTTTGCTCCTAAAGCAAACGAAGAAACAATCATTCCTTCGATTAACGTGTGTGGGGATTTCCACATTAAATAATGATCCTTGAACGTACCAGGCTCTGATTCGTCTGCGTTACACACTAAATAACGAGGCACACCCTCCGGCTTAGCCAAAAATGACCACTTCATGCCTACCGGGAAACCAGCCCCTCCACGGCCACGAAGACCTGACTTTTTCACCTCTTCGGTTACTTCGTCAGGAGTCATTTTCTTTAACGCTTTTTTGACCGCTGAATACCCACCATGCTTCATAAACACATCAATGGTGTCAATGTTAGGTACGTCTATATGTTCGGTTAATATCTTCATCCTAGGCCTTATTTGCTAAGTTCATCTATAATTTCATCCACTTTCTCTTTCGTCAAGTGCATGTAGTATTTTTCACGGATTTGGAATACAGGACCCCATCCGCAAGCGGCTAAACATTCCACTTCTTTGATGGTAAACTTACCATCCTTCGTTGTTTCGCCGGTATTTATTTTCAAACGTTTCTTCAAGTGATCGTATACTTCCACGCCACCCATTAAGCAACAAGGGCCCGTACGGCAATACTCAATCACATGCTCTCCTACGGGCTCCAAGTGGAACATCGTGTAGAATGACGCTACCTCGTACACCTCGATGGGAGCAATGGAAAGTAGGGACGCTACATAATCCATTACTTCCGGCGAGCACCATTTCCACTCCGCTTGCGCTAAGTGAAGAATAGGCAACAAGGCCGACTTTTGCTTTCCATCCGGATAGCGGGCGATAATTTTTTTCACTAATTCCAGCGTTTCTGCTGGGAAAACAATCTTGCTCATGTCTTATGTATCTAACTCTCCTGCAATTACGTTCATCGATGACATCGTTACGATCGCATCTGAAAGGGTGGTTCCCTTGATCATTTCTGGGAAAGCCTGGTAATAAATATAGCCTGGACGACGGAATTTCAAACGGTAAGGCGTACGGCCTCCGTCAGAAACCAAATGGAAACCTAATTCTCCGTTTCCGCCTTCTACTGAATGGTAAACCTCACCCACTGGTGCATCGATCTCTCCCATCACAATTTTGAAGTGGTAGATCAAAGCCTCCATGTTGTGGTAGACGTCTTGTTTCTTCGGTAAATAATAATGAGGCGCATCCGCGTGATAAGATCCTTCTGGAAGGTTATCCATCGCTTGTTGGATGATACGCAAACTTTGCCACATCTCTTCTTCACGCACTAAGAAACGATCGTATGTATCACCTTTTGTACCAACCGGTACATCGAATTCAAAATCTTCATAGGAAGAATAGGGATTCAATGAACGTACATCGTAATCAACACCTGCTGCGCGAAGATTAGGACCTGTAAATCCGTAGTTCAAAGCACGTTCGGCAGAAATCCCACCCACATTTTGGGTACGGTCCATGAAGATACGGTTACGCATCACCATGCCTTCGAATTCCTTCAAAGCAGCTGGAAGTTCTTTTAATAATTTTTGGATTTTCTCGATCGCTACAGGCGTAAAATCACGCTCCATACCACCGAAACGACCCATATTCGTCGTCAAACGTGCACCACACATCTCCTCGTAAATCTCGTAGATGAACTCTCTCCATTGGTATACATACAAGAAACCTGTCAAGGCTCCGGTATCTACCGCTAGGATGGAATTACACACAATGTGGTCTGTTAGACGGGCAAGTTCCATCATGATCACACGCATATATTGCGCACGTTTAGGAACTTCGATACCTAACAATTTTTCTACCGTCATGTGCCAGCCCATATTGTTAATAGGAGCTGAACAGTAGTTCATGCGGTCTGTTAAAGTCGTAATTTGATAGAAAGGACGACGTTCGGCGATTTTCTCAAAGGCCCGGTGGATATAACCCACCGTTTGCTCCGCGTCTACGATGGTTTCTCCATCCATCGTTAAGATGTTTTGGAAGATACCGTGCGTCGCTGGGTGCGTAGGACCTAAGTTTAATGTAGATAATTCATTCACATAAGGTCCCCCTTTTTGTGTTTTATCTAATCCTACATTAGGGCTGTTTACTAAAGCTATTTCAGACATGTCTATTTATTATCGTCCAAACAATTCATCAATCTTATCTTGACGCGTCGCATCCTCTAACGGATATTCTTTACGCATCGGGTGGTAATCCATCTCGTCCATATTCAGGATACGGGTCAAATTAGGGTGACCTTCGAAGATGATACCATAAAAATCAAACGCCTCGCGCTCCATCCAGTTTGCCGTAGCAAAAAGTCCAGTGATTGTAGGGAAAGTAGGTGCTTCGATAGGCGCATAAGCCTTAATCCATAGACGCACGTTGTTTTCCAAAGAATGCAAGTGGTAAATCACTCCCAATTCTTGTCCTTTCGCATCTGGAAAATGAATTCCAGCTAAATCCGTCAAAAACTGAAACTTAAATACCGGGTGTGCATACAAAAAGTGCATCATAGGTACGATATTTTCTACCGCCGTAGTCACCTGCAAAATGCCATGAGACTCCCCTATTCCGTATACACTTTCTTCGCCAAACTGCGCTTGTAGCGCTTCGATTATCTTTTCGTTCATCATTATTCGATTCCGTAAGAAGCTAATAAAGCCTTGTATTCTGGCTCATTTCTTCTACGCGTACTTTCATTTTTCGCTAATTCTTGAATCTGCATAAAACCATCCAAAATTTGCTCTGGACGTGGAGGACAACCCGGTACATACACATCCACAGGGATGATACGGTCAATTCCTTGCAATACAGAATAGGTGTCAAAAATACCACCAGAACACGCACAAGCGCCTACCGATAATACCCAACGTGGCTCTGCCATTTGGAGATATACCTGTTTTACAACCGGTGCCATCTTCTTTGAGATCGTCCCCATCACCATCAAAACGTCCGCTTGGCGTGCTGAGAAACTTAAACGTTCCGCACCAAAACGACCGATATCATAATGGGATGCCATCGTAGACATAAACTCAATACCACAGCAAGAGGTAGCAAATGGCAAAGGCCAAAGTGAATTAGCTCTCGCCAAACCCACTAAATTATCTAAAGATGTAGCGAAAAAACCAGCTCCCTCTACTCCTGGAGGCGCTTCAGCCACTTGAACTGTTGAATTACTCATATCTTATTTATCTGTTGAATGTATAAACTTTGGCAAGACCAATATGTTTATTTTTCCCACTTTAAAATTCCTTTTTTCAATACGTACAAGAAGCCTACTAATAGTAAGCCCATAAATACAAGCATTTCATAGAAACCGTTCCATGACAAATGTTTGAAATTAACCGCCCATGGATACATAAAGACGATTTCTATATCAAATAGCACAAAAAGAATGGCTACTAAAAAATACTTAACAGAGATAGGGGTACGGGCATCACCGATCGATTCAATCCCACATTCGAAAGCATCATCTTTCTTTTTAGAATGTCTTTTAGGACCTAATGAGTGAGTAGCCACCATAGTAGCGACGATAAATGCCAAAGCAGCTGCTAGCTGAACAAAAATAGGAAGGAAATCCTGAGGTTGATAGTTCATTACGAAGGCTTAAAAATTCAAGCCGCAATTTACAGCTAAAAATCCAAATCTGGGAGAAAATTTCAGAAAAGGATTGAATTATTTCAGAAATTTCGTGTAATTTTGTCCTGCAAATAAGGGCACTCATTCAACACCCGGTACAAATTATTTGCTATGCTTGATTCCACCAAATTTCTTTTCGAAGCCTTAACGTACGATGACGTACTGTTGCTTCCCGCTTATTCCGAGGTTTTACCCCGCGAAGTAAGTACTCAATCTCGTTTAACGCGTAACATTTCGCTGAACATCCCCATCGTTTCCGCCGCCATGGATACGGTTACAGAAGCTGATTTAGCGATCGCTTTAGCGCAAGAAGGCGGTATTGGAATCATCCACAAGAACATGACGATTGCGCAGCAAGCCGCTCAAGTTCGTAAGGTAAAACGCTCTGAATCAGGGATGATCATTGATCCAGTGACCTTAAAAGACAATTCTACTTTAGGAGATGCCCAACGAATCATGAAGGAATTCAAGATTGGTGGCATACCGGTGATCGATAACGACGGAAAATTAGTGGGCATTTTGACGAACCGTGATTTACGTTTCCAAAAACAAACAGCACGTCCCGTAAGAGAGATCATGACGAAGGACAATTTGATTACGGCCAAAGAAGGAATCAGCATGGAAGAGGCCGAAAGCATTTTGCAAGAATACAAAATTGAAAAATTGCCGATTATCGACAAGAATGGCAAATTGATCGGTTTGATTACGTATAAAGATATTTTAAAGCGCAAGTCACACCCTTTGGCATCGAAAGATCCCCTAGGCCGTCTTCGCGTAGGTGCAGCGGTAGGTGTAACGCCTGATTTATTAGACCGCGTTCAGGCCTTAGTGCAAGTGGGCGTTGACGTTATCAGTATCGATACGGCGCACGGTCACTCGAAAGGAGTAATTGATGCCTTGAAATCAGTTAAGAAAGCATTCCCTACGTTGGATGTTATTGTAGGTAACATTGCAACAGGTGAAGCGGCCGTTGCTTTAGCGGAAGCCGGAGCAGATGCGGTGAAAGTGGGTGTAGGACCAGGAAGTATTTGCACGACGCGTATCATCGCCGGTGTGGGTATGCCACAATTAACGGCGGTGTATGAAGCGGCCAAAGCTTTGCAAAAATACGATGTCCCAGTCATTGCTGACGGTGGTATTCGTTATTCAGGCGATGTGGCCAAAGCCATTGCGGGCGGCGCCAGCACCGTCATGATGGGTTCTCTTTTAGCGGGAACGGACGAAGCGCCAGGTGAGATGATCATTTTGGAAGGACGTAAATTCAAATCATACCGCGGAATGGGCTCCTTAGAAGCCATGGAAGACGGTTCAAAAGACCGTTACTTCCAAGACGCCGAGGATGACATCAAGAAATTAGTTCCAGAGGGAATCGTAGGTCGCGTTCCATTCAAAGGTTCAGTAACAGAGATTTTATACCAAATGGTAGGCGGATTAAAAGCCGGAATGGGCTACTGCGGAGCTTCTTCCATCGAAGCCATGCAACAAGCGAAGTTCGTGAAAATCACTTCAGCCGGTGTGAAAGAAAGTCACCCACACGATGTGAGCATTTCGAAAGAAGCGCCTAACTATTCGGCGAAATAAGATTTTAGTATATAAATGAAAAAGCCCTGATCTCAGGGCTTTTTTTATGCTTGATAATTTTGAATCGTATCTACGAAGCACTGCACCTTGTCTGGATCAATGTCCGGATAAACTCCGTGTCCTAAATTCGCAATGTAGCGCTGCGTCCCAAATTGATCGATCATCTTCTTGGTCTCCGCTTCCACTGTCTTAAAGTCACCATATAAGGCACAAGGATCTAAATTTCCTTGCAAGGTTTTGTTAGGCCCCACTAATCGACGAGATTCTGCGATATCCATATTCCAGTCCAAACCAATCGTCGCACAATTTAATCCCGCCATCTCCTCGCGAGCGAAGAAAGCCCCTTTGGCAAAAAGCGTCACAGGAACCTCCGTCACTGCATCGCAAATCTGCTTTAAATAAGGCGTCGAAAACACCGAATACTGCGCAGGCGACAAAATCCCTGCCCATGAATCAAAAATCTGAACTAAATTAGCCCCAGCCGCGACCTGTGCTTTCAAATACGAAATCGTCGAATCCGTAATCTTTTGCAACAAAGCGTGAGCCAATTCTGGCTCGGCATATAACATCTTTTTGGCCTGCGAAAACGTCTTCGACCCTTTTCCCTCCACCATATAACAGAAAATCGTGAACGGCGCACCAGCGAAACCAATCAAAGGCACCTTGCCAGCTAACTCCTTCTTCACAATCTTAATTGCATCTAACACATACTTCAAATCCTGCTCCGGATTTGCGTCCCGAATCTTCGCCAAATCCGCTTTCGACCGAATCACCTCCGGAAAAACCGGCCCCTTTTGCTCCTCCATCACGTAAGGCAAACCCATCGCCTCAGGCACCACTAAAATATCCGAAAAGATAATCGCCGCATCCACTCCAAAACGCGTCACCGGCTGAATCGTCACCTCCGCCGCCATTTCTGGATGCGTGGCTAGACCAATAAATGAACCCGCTTTCGCCCTTACAGCTCTATATTCTGGTAAAATCCTCCCCGCCTGACGCATCACCCAAACCGGGATTCGCTCCACAGGTAAACCCTGCGCAGCACGAAGAAGTAGATCGTTTTGTAGTTTTTCCATAAGCA
>JAGWUO010000030.1 GCA_028868395.1 Cytophagales bacterium
TAAACATACAGAGCTTTAATGACGCAAATTAGCACTTCCTCTTCAGAAAAAATAATCTTAGGCATTGACCCAGGCACTCGATACCTTGGTTATGGTCTATTGCGTATCACCAATGACAAGGTGACTGTGATACAATATGGCGTATTAAACTTGACTAAATACACGACTCAGGGAGCTAAATTTTTAAAGATTCATGAACGCGTATTGGGCATTATTGAAGAGTTTCTGCCGGATGAAATCGCGATTGAATCTCCTTTCTTTGGTAAGAATGTTCAATCGATGTTGAAATTAGGTCGTGTGCAGGGAATGGTGATGTCTTTGGCCTTCTCAAAATCTATTCCAATAGCGGAATACGAGCCTAAAAAGATCAAGCAATCCGTAACGGGAAATGGTAATGCGTCCAAAGAACAAGTCGCTAAAATGGTGGAGATTATAGGCAATATTAAATTAGATGCCAAAATGCACGATGCAACTGACGCCTTAGGAATCGCTATATGCCATCATTTCCACAATAAAAACATTAGTTCCACGCTTAAAGGAACAAAGAAAGGCTGGGGCGCTTTCGTCACAGAGAATCCAGAGCGTATTAAATAAGCTCCGCTAATTGCTTATCTACTTCTTGCAAAGTTGAAACAGGAGCAAAGCAATAATCACCCACACATAACAAATAGGTCTCTATTTCATCAGAAGGAATACAAACAAGTTGATCCTTATCGATACACCAATCAAAACCATCCAAACCTTCGCCGTCACCCGCATATTTCAGCAAAGCTTTCGGATGTTCTATCCATTCCGAATAAATGCGCAACCAATTCGCAAAATAGGCGGGATGCGCAATGGCTCTTTCGAGAATTTGTGACAACATAGCACGACCATTAAGGGTATATTCAGCCTTATTTTTCAGAATACCCATCCACAAGAAAGCCTCACACAACATCGAATTAGACGATGGCATCACAGAGTCCATTACTTCCACTTTTTCCGCAATTAAATAATCCGCTTTCTTGGAACGGTATTGATATAGCGCTAGTTCTGGATGCGCAAACTCATCGCATATCAGCAGCAAAAGTTTGTTTGCTTTCTCCTTAAATGTAGAATCTGAGGTCAATAAATAGAGTTTTATATAGGCCAAAGCCAAAGCTGAGACATCATCCAAAAAAGCACCAATTGGCTCGCGTGGAAACTGAGCCTGATGCAACCATTGATCACCTTTATTAAAATGAGTTTCAATTGCCGTAATTAAATCTATAGCGCTTTGCAAATCCTCTTTTCGACCAAAAACGTGATATACTTCAATAAAGGCCGCTACTAATTGCGCATTCCAAACCAAAACTTCCTTTGTATCTGTCCCAGGTCTTATTCGGGTTAATCGAGCATCCCGTAAAACATTCATTTCTTTCTCGAAATGCGAGTTTAAAACAGGAGATGATTTGAATAAAATATTACGTCCATCCTCCCAATTACCGTTTTTCGAGATGGAATAAGTCTTTAAAAATTCGTCATTGTTCAAGGCGGCTAATTCCGCATAAGACCACGTATAAAACAATCCTTCCTCACCTTCCGAATCCGCATCTAAGGAGGAATAATACAAGCCCCGTGGTGAAAGTAGTTCACGCTTTAAAAAGGAAATGGTATCAAAAATCACCTCTTGATAGAGCGGATTTCGTTCTCGCTTATAGGCTTTCGTGTAGGCAGACAATAATTGCGCATTATCATAGAGCATCTTTTCAAAGTGTGGGCAAAACCACTCTGAATCCACCGAATAACGAGAAAAGCCACCTCCAACTGCGTCATAAATACCGCCTTGGGCCATTTTCTCTAACCACGTTTTTTGAAGTAGGGGCAATCCCAATTCGACCGAAAGAGAAGAGGGTACTGCATATAAAAATTGAATCAAAGAGGGTAGAGGAAATTTAGGAGCTTTGTTGATTCCTCCGAAAACAGGATCTAATGCCGATTTAATCTTTTTCAATGCCGCTGGAATAACTGCGGCTGTATCCGATAAATCTGCTTGGGAAAAGTAAGAAGCATTCTCAGAGAGACTTTCAGCGAAACCATCCGCCGATTTAGCTAAATCATCGCGATTATTGATGAAAGCATGGTGGATTGAATGTAAAATCTGAATCCAATTTGCTTTTTTGAAATAGGTACCACCGTAGAATGGTTTTTGATCCGGTAACAAAAAAACATTTAAAGGCCAACCACCATTTAATCCCATCTGGTGAAGCGCTTCCATATACACCATATCCACATCCGGTCGTTCTTCTCTATCTACTTTGATGTTAATAAAATACTCGTTCATAACTGACGCAACCTCTTCATTTTCAAAAGATTCGTGTTCCATCACATGACACCAATGACAAGCCGCATATCCAATACTCACTAAGATAGGCTTGTCTTCCTTTTTAGCGCGCTCTAATGCCTCAGGACCCCAAGGTTCCCAATGAACTGGGTTATTTTTATGTTGTAATAAATAGGGAGAAACTTCTGCGCCGAGCTTATTCATCTGAATTAGTAAAATAGATTCGTAAATTTGCACAAAATACTTGTATGATTGACCAAAAAGACTTCGTTCTTAGCCCAGATATTGCCCATTCGCCTGAAAAATTAGCGCAATTTTTAGCAGCTGAAATGGGAGAGGCCTATCTATCTGCTTGTACCTATCGCATCGAAAAAAGGTCAATCGACGCTAGAAGTAGACAAATAAAAGTCAATCTTCGGATCGGTTTTTATGAAAAGGGGCATGATTTCAGCCTTTCTGCTCAATTACCCACTTTATCGAAAGATGCCCAAAGAGTCATCATTATTGGATCTGGTCCTGCCGGATTATTTGCGGCGATAGATTTTGTCAAAAAAGGAATTAAACCCATCGTATTGGAACGGGGTAAAGATGTAAGAGATCGCAGAAGGGATTTAGCTGCCATTAATCGCTTTAATTTAGTGGATCCAGATTCCAATTACTGTTTTGGAGAAGGAGGAGCGGGTACCTATTCTGACGGTAAATTATATACAAGAAGTACGAAACGGGGCGATATCAAAGGCGTTCTAGAAACATTTGTGGCACATGGCGCTCATAGCGATATTTTATTTGAAGCACATCCACACATCGGAACTAATAAACTCCCGGGTATCATCGCTTCCATGCGGGATTCCGTCATTGCAGCAGGCGGAGAAGTGCATTTTCATCACCGAGTAGTCGATTTATTAATCGAAAATAAATCCATCAAAGGGGTAGTATGTGCGAATGGATCAGAATTCCAAGCCGATCGACTTTTATTGGCCACGGGACATTCTGCCCGTGATATATTCCAATTATTACAAAACAAAGGTGTCGCCATTGAAGCTAAACCTTTCGCAATAGGCGTTCGAATAGAACACCAGCAGTCTTTTATTGATCAAGCGCAATACAAAGTAAAACAACGTCCGGAATACTTACCGCCAGCCAGTTTCAGTTTAGTAACTCAAAGTAAATTCCAAGGTATACAACGAGGTGTTTTCTCGTTTTGTATGTGTCCTGGCGGCTTTATTGTACCGTCCGCTACATCGCCTAATCAAGTAGTCGTGAACGGAATGTCCCCATCCAGACGGGATTCAAAATACGCGAATTCAGGGATTGTGGTCAGTATTGTAGAGGAAGATTTGGCTCGTTACAAAGAGTTTGGAGCTTTGGCAGGAATGCAATTGCAAGAAGAGTTAGAACAGAAGGCGGGAAGCTTAGTAGGAGGTTCCCAAAAAGCCATCTCACAATATACCCTCGATTTCATCCAAGGAAAAGCGAGCAAGAGTTCGCATCCGACAAGTTACGTACCAGGTTTAGAACCAGGAGAAATGCGAGAATTCTTACCAGATTACATTTCAGAACCGTTGGCTCAAGGATTTCAAGATTTCAACAAAAAAATACCCGGTTTCTCTTCCAATTTAGGCCAAATCATCGGCTTAGAGAGTAGAACATCCTCCCCAGTGAAAATACCCCGTGACAAGGAAACCTTAGAGCATCCTGAAATAAAAGGACTCTATCCTTGTGGAGAAGGTGGTGGGTATGCAGGTGGCATCATGTCTGCAGCTTTGGACGGCATACGATGCGCAGAAGCCATCGCCAATACGCTATTGTAACATGAAAGAATTCGAACCTTTCAAGCAGATTTACCAACAAATCCTTCAAAAACCGGAGATCAAAGCCAATGCAAAACAAGCAGCAGTAGCTGTATTATTTATTGAAGAAGTCAACCAGGAACCGCACCTAGTTTTGATTGAGCGAAATCAATACGATGGACATCATAGCGGCCAAATGGCTTTACCTGGTGGAAAAATGGATCCTACGGATCAGGATTTACGAGAGACAGCGGCAAGGGAAGTGCTTGAAGAAATAGGTATTGAGATTGATTTCGCTTCGTTAGATTACATCACCGAACATTGGATTCACGTCTCTAATTATTGGATAACAGCATTTTCTATTCGACTGAACAAAAAGCTCCGCTACGATTTAAATAAAAGAGAAATAAATCGTATTTTTGAAATACCTGTATCCTTCTTTCAAGATCCGGCTAATCTACAAGCTTTTGAAGTTAGCTACGATGGAAATAAAATCCTGAGTCCTTCCTTTGTATACGAGGGGAATTTGATTTGGGGAGCTACAGCGTTAATATTGTACCAACTCTTCCATGCGGAAGATAATTAGCTATAATTACTATGAGTGAAACAGCGGACGGCGCACTACAGAATCAGATTGCGGTAGCAGGGATGTATGAGAATTGGTTCTTAGAATATGCTTCTTACGTTATTTTAGAGCGTGCGGTTCCAGCCGTAGAGGACGGTTTAAAGCCTGTTCAGCGTCGTATTTTGCACGCGCTGAAAGAAATGGACGATGGCCGTTTCAATAAGGTGGCGAACGTAATCGGTCAAACCATGCAGTATCACCCACACGGGGATGCGTCTATCAATGATGCGATTGTTAATTTAGGCCAAAAAGACCTTTTATTCGATTGCCAAGGTAACTGGGGAGACAACCGAACTGGCGATAGTGCTGCGGCGGCCCGTTATATTGAAGTTCGTTTATCCAAGTTTGCAAACGACGTTGTTTTTAACAACCAGACCACCGAATGGCAAATGTCCTACGATGGTCGCAAGCGTGAACCCGTTACATTACCTATCAAATTCCCCTTATTGCTTGCGCAAGGGGTAGAGGGTATTGCTGTAGGTTTGGCAACCAAAATCATGCCGCATAATTTCTGTGAAATTATCCAGGCTTCGATCGATATTTTAAATAATAAGAAAGTAGAGTTGTATCCCGATTTCCTATTGGGGGGAATGATGGATGCGTCTAATTATAACGATGGACTTAGAGGAGGTAAAATCCGCATAAGAGCTAAAATCGATGAATTAGATAAGAAGACGCTAGTTATTACCGAAATTCCTTACACCACTACGACCACTTCCCTGATTGATTCCATCATTAAGGCAAATGATACAGGTAAAATTAAGATTAAGAAGGTAATTGATAATACGGCCAAAGACGTAGAGATTCAAATTCAATTAGCACCGGGTATTTCTCCGGATGTCACGATTGACGCCTTATATGCCTTTACGGATTGCGAAGTATCTATTTCTCCTAATGCCTGTGTCATTATTGAGGATAAACCTCACTTTATGGGAGTGGGAGAGATTCTACGCGTTTCTACTAACCAAACGGTGGATTTACTTCGCCAAGAATTAGAGATTCGCAAAGGGGAGTTGATGGAGAAAGTGCTTTTCAGCTCTTTGGAAAAAATCTTCATTGAGAACCGCATTTACCGTGACATTGAGGAGTGTGAAACCTTCGAATTAGTCATTCAAACGGTAGATAAAGGCTTAGAGCCTTATAAAAAGGACTTCTACCGTGAAATTACGGAAGAGGATATCCTGAAATTACTAGAAATCAGAATTAAGCGTATTTCTAAATTTGATAGCTTTAAGGCAGACGAATTAATGAAGCGTTTATTAGACGAACTAGCGGAAGTAGAAGATCATTTAGCTAATTTGATTCGCTATGCAATTGATTACTTCAAAAATCTGTTAGCTAAATACGGAAAAGGGAGAGAGCGCCGCACAGAGATCAAGAACTTCAATACGATTTCAGCAACAGTAGTAGCTGCAGCTAACCAAAAACTATATGTGAATCGTGAAGACGGTTTCATTGGTTATGGATTGAAGAAAGACGAGTACGTCATGGATTGCTCGGATATCGATGATATAATCGTATTCAGGTCAAACGGTACCTGCGTAGTCACGAAAGTACAAGAGAAAGTATTCGTGGGTCGCGACATCATTTATTGCTCCGTATTCAAGAAAAACGATGACAGAAAAGTATATAACCTAGTTTACCTTGATGGCAAATCAGGCACTTCCTATGTAAAGCGCTTCAAAGTCACCTCAGTGACACGTGATCGTGAATACAAGGTGAGTAGCGATCATGCAAAATCGAAGATTACGTACTTCTCTGCTAATGAGAACGGGGAAGCAGAAGTAATCCAAATCAACCTAACAGCTAATTGCACTGCAAAAATCAAACAATTCGATTATGACTTTGCGAAACTAGCGATTAAGGGACGTGAATCTTTAGGGAATATGCTAACCAAATATCCGGTTCGCAAAATCACCATGAAATCAGCAGGAGTATCTACCTTAGGTGGTGTGGATATTTGGTATGATCATACGATTGGTCGCTTAAACCGCGATGGACACGGAGATCATATCGGTAATTTTGAGCCGAACGATAGCATTTTGGCTATTTACTCCTCCGGAAACTATGAGTTAACGAATTTCGAGTTAACGAATCGGTACCCAGCAGAGGAAATCATGTATTTAAAGAAGTTTGAGCCTCAATCTATTATTTCGGCTGCTTATTTTGATGGTTCCAATAAGACTCACTTAATCAAACGATTCCATCTAGAGACTACTTCTTTAGATAAAAAATTCCTTTTCATTTCAGATCACAAAGCAAGCAAACTAATTGCCGTGACGGACAATTATGCACCTAACGTGCAGATTAAGCACAAACCAGATGGAAAGACCAATGAATTAGAAATTATTCCGATAGATGAATTAGCTGAAGTGAGAGGGTGGAAGGCATTAGGAAGTAAATTAAATTATCCGAAACTAGTCGAAGTTGTATTCCTAGAAACAGAGGAGGAAGCGCCGGTAACTGAAAAGCAACCCGATGCTCCTGAACCCGTAGAAATGGAGGAAGAAGAGGTCGAGACACAAATAGAAAAGGCAGTGACTGTTTCTGAAGAACCTGAATTTGTTGTCAATTTTCCAGAAGCGGCAAAAGCAGAAGAGACAGTAGTAGAAGAGAAACCATCTGAAGAAGAGAAGAAAGCGGATGAAATACCTTTTGAAATCAAAAACCCGCCTAAAGGGGAACAATTAGGCTTATTTTAATGGATCAGAAACTGAATAATCCGAAAACACTGAATGCTTGGGCTTTTTATGACTGGGCAAATTCAGTGCATTCTTTAACGATTACTTCAGCTATTTTTCCCATTTATTTTCCTTCCGCAGCGATTACACTAGGTAGTGTTACACCTGGGATGATCTCCATTTTAGGCTTTGAATTAAGCAATACGGTTGTTTTTTCTTATACTATTTCCGTTGCCTTTTTAGCTTTAACCTTTTTAATGCCCTTCTTATCAGGAATCGCCGATTATACCGGTGCAAAGAAGAGCTTTATGCGGTTCTTTTGTTATTTAGGCTCTTTCAGCTGCATCGCCTTGTACTTTTTCAGCAAGGGCCATTATTACATTGGAACGCTCGGATTCCTGTTTTCCATCATTGGCTGGGGAGGAAGTATGGTCTTCTACAATAGCTTCCTACCAGAAATAGCCACTCCAGATCGCTTTGATCGCTTAAGTGCGAAGGGATTTACCTTAGGTTACATAGGTTCTGTTTTATTACTGATACAGAATCTAACAATGCTGCTAAAGCCTGAGTGGTATGGCGGAATAGGGGGCGAAATGGCAGCGCGTGTTTCCTTTTTAACCGTAGGATTATGGTGGTTATTATTTGCCCAAATCCCTTTGCATTACCTGCCAGATTCCATTGCTAAAGAAAAAGAGCACAAACAATGGTGGCTGGGAGGCTTCAAAGAACTACAAAAGGTGTTCAAAGAAGTAATGCTGAATAAGGATATCAAATTATTTCTAGTCAGTTTCTTCCTATTTAATATGGGGGCTCAAACGGTGATGTATTTAGGTGCTTTATTTGGTAGTCAAGAATTACATCTACCAGAAGATGCCTTAATTATTACGATTCTATTAATTCAATTAGTCGCTATTCCGGGCGCCTATTTCTGCGCTCGATTATCTGGCTGGGTGGGTAACATTAAAGCCCTTGGTTTAATTGTCTTTGTGTGGATATTAGTGTGTGCCTATGCTTACACGGTAACCTCACAATTCAATTTTTATTTATTGGCAACTGCCATCGGGTTCGTTATGGGTGGTATTCAATCGAATAGCCGCGCCACTTATGCTAAATTATGTCCAAAAGGTGAGAAGGACACCGCCTCCTATTTTAGCTTCTATGATGTATGCGACCGAATGTCTACAGTAATCGGAACCTTTATGTTTGGCCTTATAATTCAATTAACGGGCAATATGCGAATTAGCATTTTGGTTCTGACCTTTGTTTTTGGGGCAAGTTTACTATTCTTAAGACCTCTGTTGCGTAGCACAAAGGCCATCGCTATATGGGGATAATAGTACGCTCTAGAGGCTTTTTCCATGAATCGGGGATATGAGCTAAAATTTCAACCTCTAATGCCTTAACAATGGCTTTTCTTGAATAGGAAACAGCATGCACTAGCGCCACCTCTCTAACAGGTTTAGGATCAGGAAGCGCATACACTTTTTCTTTTAACTTAGGATCTAAATAATCGACAAACATTTGGGGAATGATTGTTTGGCCAAAACCCTGATCAGCCAAACGCACAATTGTTTCCATACTTCCCGTCTGATATGTCATTTTTGTACCAATTAAAGGACCAGAGG
>JAGWUO010000327.1 GCA_028868395.1 Cytophagales bacterium
AATATCGTAATCATTTACATCGGTATTAACGACGTTTGGCATAAAACAACTTCACGTACAGGTACGGATGCAGATAAGTTTGAAAGATTCTATAATGCTTTAATTAAGAAGATTCAAAAAGCTAATGCTCAAGTAGTTATCTGCACACCCACGGTGATTGGAGAGAAGTTCGACAATACAAATGAAAACGATGGAGATCTAAATGCTTATGCTGGAATCATCAAGAAGATCGCTAAAGACAACAACGTACAATTAATCGATTTACGTAAGGCATTTATGGATTACGAGTCCAAAAATAACATTGAAAATAAGGCATCTGGAATATTAACAACTGATCGCGTTCACCTAAACGAAGCAGGAAATCAGTTTTTAGCTGATACCATGTGGGACGTTATTAAAAAATTATAAGATGAAGTTAGCAAGAATTGGAAATGAAGGGGCAGAGAAGCCATGTATATACCATAATGGGACCTATTATGACGTTTCTTCCCGTTTTACCGATTTCAATGAATCGTTTTTTCACCAAAATGGCCTAGCGGAATTAGCTAAATTAACTCCAACTGATTTTCCGGTGATTTCAGGCCGATTGGGGTCTTGCGTGGCTAGACCGAGTAAAATTGTATGCGTAGGTTTAAATTACGCGGATCATGCTAAAGAAACGGGCGCAGAGATTCCGAAAGAACCCATTTTATTCTTCAAGAGTACGACGGCTCTTTCTGGACCTAATGACGATATCATTATTCCTAAAAACTCCACAAAGACTGATTGGGAAGTTGAATTAGCCATTGTAATCGGTAAAAAAGCCTCTTATGTTTCAGAAGCCGACGCCTATGATTATGTAGCTGGTTATTGCTTGCACAATGATCTTTCTGAACGCGAATACCAGTTAGAACGGGGTGGAAATTGGTCAAAAGGGAAGGGATGTGATTCTTTTGCACCTTTGGGGCCCTATTTAGCTACAAAAGAAGAGATCAAAGATGTACATGCATTGGATATGTGGTTAAATGTCAATGGAAAACGCTTCCAAACGAGTAATACCAATCAATTGATTTTCAATGTGCCTCAAGTCGTTTCTTATATCTCTCAATTCATGACTTTATTACCTGGCGATGTTATAAGTACAGGTACGCCACATGGAGTAGGATTAGGTTTTAATCCTCCGATCTATTTAAAACCGGGTGACGTAGTTACATTAGGCATGGAAGGATTAGGGGAACAACAACAAACAGCGATAGCCTATCAGGGATGATTGATTCACATCAACATTTTTGGAATTATAACGAAGAACGAGATACCTGGATAACAACAGAGATGTCAGTTCTTAAAGCCGATTATTATCCAAATTACAGCGAACCACTCTTTAAAGCCCAAGGTTTTACCGGTTGTGTAGCTGTACAGGCAGATTCATCTGAGGAGGAAACCTTGTTTCTATTAGCATTAGCAGAACAAAACGAATTCATTCAAGGAGTCGTGGGCTGGGTCGATTTACAAAGTACCAATATCGAGGATAGACTGGCTTATTTTTCTCAATTTGAAGCAATGAAGGGCTTCAGACACATTGTTCAAGGAGAAAAAGATCCTCATTTTCTGGATAGAAGTGAATTTATCAGAGGGGTCAAGGCCTTGAATAGCTTCGATTTCTGCTATGATTTGTTGATTTATCCACATCAAATTAAATCAGCCATTGCTTTTTGTGAGACTTGCGATGAGCAAAAAATCGTTTTAGA
>JAGWUO010000328.1 GCA_028868395.1 Cytophagales bacterium
ATTATAACCCTTGTTCTAATTTGGAAATCATTCGTCGCGTGATTCGCAATTTGATGATGGCTTATGAAAAAGCAGGGGAAATGGAATACAAAGATGAATTAACGGAGTTGATTGACCTTTTAGATTAAGGCCACAGTTAGACTAAATTCGGGGAATTCTTCCCAAAAAACGTCGATTTCTTCTCCGGTTACCAATTGAGCTTTCCCTGGATTTTGTTCAAAATCGCTTATCACTATTTCCTTTTGAAACGATAGTCCCGGTTTTCCTACCGCTTTGTAGATGGATTCCTTAGTGGACCAAGCCAAAGTCAACAGATTCGACGTATTCTTCCATTTTTGTAATTCTGCGGCGCATAAAAAGCGAGGTGCAATTTTTTCAATGTTTCTTCCCGGTTTCTCCACATCAATTCCGACGCGTTTCTTAGGTGAAAAAGCTGCGGCCACGTATGGATAGGAGTGGGTTATACTAATATGCCAGTCTGAATCCTGGAAAAAGGGCCTATTCCGATCGTTTTGAACGAGAACAAGGCTGTCGAATTTTGAAGAAAGCTGATGCAGGCAATATCTTGCGGCTACCGATTCCAGTTTTTTGATTGGATTTTCGATGCTTGGGGTGGACCAGGACGCCGGAAATGTTTCAAAAAAAGCAATCGGTTCTTCGATTTTCCAAACCAAGATTTGGAAATCTTCCGAGCTAATTTTTGAAAATATTTGGGGCATAAAAGGGAATATTTGGACGTAAAATTATCATTTTTGTAGCTAAATCGATGGAAATAATTTGAGTACGCTACAAATCGAACGTATTGATACCTTCTCTGGGCACCGTGGACCGGTTTATGCGCTTGAAAATGGCGTGGATTCCTTGTTTTATTCGGCGGGCTCGGATGGATGGGTAGTTCAGTGGAATCTCGCTAAACCGGATTTGGGAAAAGTAATTGCCCAAATCGATGGTTCCGTTTATGCCTTGAAGTTAGATGTATCGGGCATTCTTTGGATAGGGCACAACAATGAAGGAATTCAAGGAATTCGAGTAGCTGATCAGACTCAAGCATTCGCGATTCCGACGAAAGGTTTATCCATCTTTTCTATCGCTTTTGTAGGTCCTAATGCTTGGATTGGGCATAATGAGGGATTAATTACGGTGGTGGATATGGCCACAAAATCAATTGTAAAACATATTAAAGCGAGTTCAAAAAGCGTTCGTAGTTTTTGCCTTTTATCGGAAGATCGTGTCGCGGTAGGTTATTCAGATGGCTTTATTCGGGTTTTTGATGCAGATTTTCAATTAGTCCAAACATTCCATGCGCATGATTCCTCCGTTTTTTCACTCCAAAGCAGGGGAGGGGAACTCTACAGTGTGGGAAAAGATGCTCGAATCAAGCATTGGAGCGTCGATTTTAAGCTACTAAATGAGGTGATTGGGCATATTTATGCCATACACGATCTTCAATTCTCTCCCGATGGTAAATGGTTTGCGACGGCCAGTATGGATAAGACGGTGAAGGTTTGGGAGAGTGATACGTTAACTTTGCGCAAAGTGCTCGATGCGACGCGGCATGGAGGGCACAAGAATTCAGTTAATAAACTAATCTGGTCTTCATTCGATGATTTGCTGGTATCGGCATCAGACGATAAAAATCTTTCTATTTGGAAAATTCAATAAAAATTTTCCTATTTTAGCATTTGTATACCTAAATCTATCAACATTGGAAGCTTCTTTTTCAAAA
>JAGWUO010000329.1 GCA_028868395.1 Cytophagales bacterium
ATTACTCACATAGATGTCTAACCAGCCATCATTGTTAATGTCCGCCACAGAAATTCCTAGACCATACCCCATCGCTGCTTGGTAGATCCCGGACTCTTTCGACACATCTACGAATTTGCCTCCATCGTTACGGTATAAGTAATCGCCTGCCTCATTGTCTTTCAATGAACGCGTGTTCACCCGATCATACGAACGTGTATTATGTACCGCGTGATTTAATAAGTAGCAATCTAAATCGCCATCTTTGTCATAATCAAAGAAAGCGGCTTGTGTGGAGAATCCTGTAAAGTCTAATCCGTATTCATTCGACTTTTCGGTAAACGTATTGTCTCCATTGTTGATGTATAACTCGTTTGATCCTTCCAAACCTTTGTAATTACCCACCGCGCAAACGTAGATATCCAAGAAGCCATCCGCATTTACATCGGCCATGGTAACACCCGTTTTCCAATCGGAGAATCCTTCAATTCCCGCCTTCACCGAGATGTCTTCAAATTGCATTTCTCCCTTATTCAGGTACAACTTGTTTTTTCCTTGGTTTGACACAAAAAACAAATCCACTAATCCATCATTATTGATATCCCCAGCAGAAACCCCACCACCATTGTAGAAATACAAGTAGTCAAGGATATTAAAATCCTTCGTCTCCGTGATATTATTCGCAAAGTCAATGTGGGTCTTTTCTGCATCTAATTTTTCGAAAAGCACCACGTCATCACCTGAATTGCAGGCAAAAAGAGCTATAGAAAATAAGAGTGTGAATAGATAATTTTGGGTACGCATTGTTTTAAAATTTAAATACTTGGGCTTTGTCATTGTTTTTGGCCAAAACTACATAGGTCGACTTTCCTCCTTTTGCGAGTGCCATATTACGTACTTGACCGAGGGTTTTAAATCCGGTTTGCTTCGATAATTTAACTACGAACTTCCCTTTTCCTTGCCCTTCTAATAGAAGGCCATAGTTCGCGTCGAAACGACCCCATTCTGGAAGTGAATCGAAGAAATTACCAGCTAATAAAATATCTAGTTTGCCATCTTTATTGAAATCCGCTACCTGAATTCCCCTAATAGGCGAGTATTGAGCTTGATAAGGAAGCGCTTGTAAGCTGAAGTTTCCTTTGCCATCGTTGATCAGGAACGAAGATTCGGTGGTTGTAATTTGACGCACTAAACCTCCCTCACGCTGCTCCTCCGTAAACAAATCTTCAACAGTCTTGTTCGCATAATCCTTGTACTTGATGAATTTCTTCTTGATCATCGGAAGTGCACGTTGCATCTCCCCTTTTAAAACCATGGGATAGGTATTTCCATCTTCCGTTACACATGAAATGATTTGTTCTACCACACCGTTCTTATCGAAATCACCCACATGGAGAAAAGCAGGTTTTTCCGCTGAAGCTTTAATCTTAGAATTAAGGCCAAAGTTCCCTAACACAAAATCCATATCTCCGTCTCCATCAATGTCAGCCGGCTTGATACAAGACCAAAGACCTTCTGAGCCAGCTACTGGCTCCTGTTTCGTTAATTTTCTACCACGTTCATTCTTAAACACCACCACAGGACCCCAATCTTGGGTCACTAAAAGATCTACATAGCCATCACCATTCACATCTGACCATTCAGAATCGGTCACCATACCTAGCTCCGTCACTTGTGGCATGTAACGTTTTGACTGGTTCTTAAAACCACCCGTTCCATCGTTGATGAACAGATTG
>JAGWUO010000330.1 GCA_028868395.1 Cytophagales bacterium
CGAACAAAATAATAGGGCTTTGCCTTATCAATGGACAAGGTGTCCGTGTAGGGATAAAGCCCCACGGTAATGTTATCGGCTTTTTTATTCGTAAGCAAATGCTTCACGCGACCCTCTATTTTTAATGAGTCAATGGTATTAGACGTGCTAAAAACGAGTTTTATATTCTTTCCCTTATTGCGCTCAGCAACATCTTCTACCGCATTTCTAAAATTGAACGTATAGGTTGTATTGTCTTTCAGTGCACTATCGAGTACGAGTGTTAATCCTGTGGGACGGATGCGTGTTTCGTAATTACCAATCGAAGGGGTTATTAATAATTCCTGATTTAGGTTCTTGACGGTGACGTATTCGTTGAAGTTTAATTCAATCTTTTTGCCTTTAAAATTCTTGCTTTTGTTGAGCGGGATGGAGGTCGTTACCACTGGTGCTAACGTGTCCTTTTTACCACCTGGAGGAGAGGCCATTTGGGCACAACTTTGTAGGAATACCAAGCTGATTCCTAGTCCAAAAAACGTAATTAAAAGACTGAATTTCAAGAACTTATGCATTTTCAAAGATATATAAATTACTTGAATAATTGGGTTTTCCTAGCATCGCTCGTAGGTTTGAAAGTAAACCAATAAAGAACGAATGAAGCAAGCGTTTATTTCCTGTTTTGTATTCGTTACTTAACAAAGAAATATAAAAGCTATCAAAGATCAATCCGCGACTCTTTTTTAACTTAAACCCGTATTTCGCGGCTAATGCCGTAATGGTCGTTGGTGTGAAGTGGTAGATGTGTCGTGGAACATCATAGGCCGCCCAATATTCTTCGAAATAGTTCGCATCGAAGGATGCAGGGTTAGGCAAGGCTAAAAGCAATTTACCGTCTTGCGCTAAACGGCTTTTGAAGAACTGAAAGTATTCGTCTAGCTCGTAGACATGTTCTAGTACATGCCAAAGTGTAATTACCTGAAATTTTTTCTCTGAGCCGATTTCTTTCAAAGATGGCGCAATGGCTAGGCCCGTTAACTTCGCGGCTCTAGCGGCCGTTTCTGGGTCTAATTCTACGCCGTTAATATTCCATCCTTTTTCCTTCGCTGCCGCTAAGAAGTGGCCGTTTCCGCAGCCAATATCCAATAACTCTTTATTTCCTTTTTTCTCAGGTTCAATCCAATTCGTTTTCGATTGCAAGGTGAACTTTCGAACGGCATGGTACAGCTTGTTCACGATTCCTTCATTGGTATCACTATGCGATATGTATGCACTCGCGTGGTAATAAGGCCCAGCTTCGTTTGCCGCTGGTCTAGGATTGGTATAGATCAACTGACATGAAGTACAAGTTACGATGTGGAACAATTCGTTCGATACCGTGTAATCTTTCGCCTTGAATTTCAAGGTGGAATGTGGTGATCCGCAAACGGGGCAGTTTTGTATATTTTCCATTAGCGTCCCATGAATAAAAGTAAGATGGAAATGTCTGAGGCAGATACTCCCGAGATGCGACTTGCTTGTCCGATCGTTTGTGGCAAAATTGATTTCAGTTTAATGCGTGATTCGGTTGAAAGCGTTTTGATTTTATCGTAATCGAAATTCGCCGGAATCGTTAAGTCTTCCATCGATCTCATCTTGTCCACCATTAATCGTTCTTTCTCGATATAGCTTTCATACTTTACTAAAATCTCCACTTGCTCGCGCACTTCTTGCGAATAGTTTCTGACGAT
>JAGWUO010000331.1 GCA_028868395.1 Cytophagales bacterium
AAAACGCTTAAAAGCCAAGAAATAATAGATAAACCAAGCTAAAATCAACCATCCACCTAGCTTACCCAAAACTGAAATACCAGTGGATAAATGAAGCAAATCCACTACTTCAAGGGCAAAAAGTGTGATGAAATAACTAGTAGCAATGTGCAAAATAAAAATACCGTGGTGCATGTAATAAAAACCCTTTCGGCGAATAAAGACAAGCTGTAAAATAAAGGCTAGTAGCGGCAATGCCATAAATAAAATGGTTGACATTTTATGCAACATGGTATCGATAAGCGCCTCCAATAAATCCTCAGAGGTGGTATATTCCTTGCTAATGGAATAAACCTGTTTAATCAATTTCTGTTCAAATTCTGAATCACGATTGGCAACCGGTAATTTACCTTGCTCCACTAAATAGGCTTCATAGGTTTTCGGGTTCGCCTTTTGGCCGTCCATGAATCCATTTTTAAAAGCAATGATTGGATCAGATAATTCTTTTTGAGGTTTATTCGCTGATTTTTCAAAGTGCTTTTCCAGTGGGTGAAACACATAAAAAAGGCAGATAAAGAAGAAAGCAGAGGTAAATAAATAGAAACGAATCGGATGTAAATAGGACGTTCGCTTACCATTCAAGTATTCAGCGGACAATAAGCCTGGCTTGGTAAATAGCACTTTAATGGTGGAAAATAACTTGCCATCATAATGAAAAATATCCTCTACAAAATGAAACAAAAGCCCCCAAAATGTCTCATAGGGCTCTTTGTTTTCCTGACCGCAATGGGAACAAAAACGGGTGTGGACTTTTTGACCACAATTAAGGCAATTATCCTCCTGACGTAATTTTGAATTTGACATAGTAATCTGACAATGTGACACCTCCTACCTGCTTGGAATTAAAATTGCAAAAGGCATATCAAATTTAGGATTAATAATTTTAAAAAATATGAAAGAAACAGGTAACATCTCCATTCACACCGAGAACATTTTCCCCATCATCAAGAAATTTCTCTATTCGGATCACGAGATTTTCCTTCGTGAGCTGGTATCTAACGCCGTAGATGCATCCCAAAAAATCAAGCGCTTAAGTTCCATTGGCGAATTTAACGGCGAATTAGGGGAGCTGAAGGTGAAAGTAAGTTTTGACAAAGACAAGAAAACCATCACGATTTCTGATAACGGTATCGGTATGACCGCAGAAGAAATCAAGAAATACATCAACCAAATCGCCTTCTCTGGGGCTACGGAATTCGTAGAAAAATACAAGGACCAAGGCGATGACAAAGGAATTATCGGCCATTTTGGACTAGGATTCTATTCTGCTTTCATGGTGGCGAAAGAAGTAGAGATTATCTCTAAATCGTACCAAGAAGGTTCTGAAGCCGCTACTTGGAAGTGCGATGGGTCTACAGAATACACCATAGGGCCAGCTAAAAAGAAAACACGCGGAACGGATATCATCTTGCACATCGCAGAGGATTCAGAAGAGTTTTTAGAAGAGTATAAATTAAAGTCTATCTTAGAGAAATACGGCAAATTCTTGCCGATTGAGATTGAGTTTGGCGATAAGGTGATCAATAACCCGAACCCAATTTGGACTAAATCTCCTTCTGATTTAACAGACGAGGATTACTTGAAATTCTACGAGGAATTATATCCATTCCAAGAGAAACCTCTGTTCTGGATTCATTTGAATGT
>JAGWUO010000031.1 GCA_028868395.1 Cytophagales bacterium
CAAGCGCCTTTGCATTTGGCTAAATCACATACAAAAAATTCGTCTGCTACATCGGAAGAGATTACCGTATCGTCAATTAAAATCATCTGCTTATTTTTGAACCACAAAGGTACATATTATAGTTTATATAGGTAATTTTACCCTATGAAATCCCTCTGGATACTTTTATTAATACTTTTATTCTGTTTGCCGGTTTTTGCCAAAACCGAGTTTCCCGACTCCCTTTTGATCGGAAATGTAAAGGTATTCATTCATCCTTCTGCTAAATCCATTCTAGAGTCTGAACAAAAACGCTTAGGTAGCAGCAAAAAATTCGTGGAGGGAATGAAGGAGAAAATGCGCTTCTATTTCCCCGTTATGGAGCCCCTTTTACAATCAGCTGGCATCCCTACTGAATTCAAATACCTATCTGTTCAGGAAAGTGGACTAAATCCCATCGCCGTATCGAGCTCACAAGCCGTGGGATATTGGCAATTCAAAGCAGGCACCGCGACAGATGTAGGAATGAAGGTGAACGCATTTGTAGATGAACGCAAGCATATCATCGAGGCGACTAAGGGCGCAGCGAACTATTTCACTCGAAATAACCGCGTTTTGAATAATTGGGTGGGAACGCTTCTCTCCTACCGAATCGGTTTAGGGACAGCTAAGAAAACCCCTTATGTGATGGATTGGGTAGGAAAATCAGACATTCAGGTGGATTCTAGCACGGATTGGTATGTGCTTCGTTTTTTAGCTTACCAAAAATTCTGGGCGGATGAATTTAAAAAAGATGATTCCCTGGGTATTCAACCTGCAAATCAGGCTAAACTCATCTGTTACGATAATTCCTGCGGCAAAAACCTCTATGAAATCGCAGATGAATTGAATGTCAGCTACGATGATTTGAAGAAATACAATCCGTGGATCCTGAACGATTACGTGCCTAGCGATAAGAATTACATTATCTACCATCCGTCTACTGTCACCTTCTTTGATAACTCGATCCAGATACCCGAGATTTTACAACCAGACGATTTTCTGTTACCGCCTAAAAAAAAGTTAGATAACCCGCAAAAGGAATAATCCATCCCGGATAGGTAGCAATAATGGCTCCACTCGCGGATCATTCGCCACTTTGGTATTGAAATCGCGCAGGGCTTGTGTCGATTTGTCACGCGCAGCTTCCTCAATAATTTTCCCACTCCAAAGTACATTATCGACTAAAATAAGGCCTCCTGAACGCATTTTGTCGATCACCAGATCAAAATACAGCGCATAATTTCGTTTATCCGCATCAATAAATACCAAATCAATGGGACCTTCAATGGAAGGAATTTCGATCGCCGCATCTGCAATACGGTAGTCTATTTTGTCTTTAAAGGCAGAACGATCAAAGAAAGAACGAGTAAATGTTTCCAATTCTTCATTCACATCAATCGTAATTAATCGACCGCCGGGTTTTAATCCTTCCGCCATACAAAGGGCAGAATAACCTGTGTAAGTACCAATTTCGAGAATGAGAGAGGGTTGATAGACTTTGGCAATAAAAGACAAAAAACGACCCTGCAAATGACCCGAAAGCATCCGAGGTTGCAACACCATTGCGTGCGTTTCCCGAACTAACTCCTTTAATAAGTCATTTTCTGGCTCCGTATGCAGGCGCGCATATTCCTCTATACCCTGGTCAATGAATTCCATTATTTAATCCCTGTGTAGAAGAAGTCCAATGAATTGTCTGGATCCTGGCTAAGGAAATAGTCGTCCACTTGAATCGATGAAACAAGGGAATTATTCGACTTAGACATCGATAAGCGGCTCATGCGATTCGCGATATCATAAGGCACTTGTAACCAAGTTCTTGGCAATTTATATTGTAAGTTGAAAATATCGAAACGCGTGATTTTCTTCACTGCGACCTTATTTTCTTCATAATAATCCATCACTTTTTGATTTCCGTGCACCCCTTCCGTCACTACTTCTGAGAAGTGTTTCTTCATCAATTCACGTAATTCGGGTGCCAAATATTCGCGTACGTGCCAAGGATTGCGAGTCAACGAGAATTTCTTATTCACTGTTGTTAAATACAATTTTCCACCTGGTTTCAATACACGAGCGGCTTCGGCTAAAAAGAAATCATCGTTTTCGATGTGCTCGATCACCTGAAAAGTCACCACATAATCGAAGTGATTTGAAGGTAAATCTTTCAAAGGAGGCAGGAACATATCGATAAATTTGAACTTAGGATAAGTCTTAGATAAACTCTCCATCAACTCCGTATTCTTATCTACACCCGTATAGTCACTTACCGCATCGGCTAACACACCCACACCACGTCCTGTTCCGCATCCAATCTCTAATACATTGCCTGAAAGTAACTGGCTGACGTGGATATAAGGATACAATAAACGTTGGTGAACAGGATTATCTGAAGGAATATCAGAGGAAGCGATTTCGGTAGTTTTATACATTCTAATAAGATTAAGAGACAAAGGTAAGGAATTATCTAGCTGAAATGTTAAAAAAAATGCCGACCTTCGTGCAAAATTTCAAGCAACAACGTGTCAGAAGAAAACGCATCAAGACCCCCATTTAAGAGACCATTTAGACATTATACCGCTCCAGTTACAGACAATAAAGAGTTTGTGTTTGGCGTACAATCTGTCTTAGAAACCCTTCGTTCTGGGAAAGAAATTGATCGTTTATTAGTTCAAAGAGAACTTGGAAACACGGAAATACTTGATTTAGCCAAAGAAAAAGGCATTCAGGTGCAGAAGGTCCCATTGGAGAAATTAAACCGCATTACGCGCAAAAACCACCAAGGAGCAATCGCCTTCGTTTCGGCCATTCACTATGCCAAATTAGAGAATGTCATCGCAGACACCTTTGAGAAAGGGGAAATCCCCTTTATCTTAATTTTGGACCGCGTTACGGATGTAAGAAACTTTGGAGCTATTGCCCGTACGGCAGAATGTGCTGGTGTTCACGCAATTGTATTGCCTTCTCGTGGAGCCGCCCAAATCAATGCGGATGCCATGAAGACTTCCTCTGGTGCCCTCAATTTTATTCCGGTTTGTAGAGAAGATAGCTTGATTCAAACAATTGACTTCTTACAAAACTCAGGCTTGCGCGTAGTCGCTTGTACGGAGAAGGCGAAAAGCACGATTTACGAAGTGGATTACAAAGATCCGATTGCTATTATCATGGGATCTGAGGAAGATGGAATCACAGACGAAATCATCCGTAAATCAGATGAGATTGCTAAAATCCCTCAAACAGGTCAAGTAGGATCACTAAACGTATCGGTTGCGGCGGGTGTCATCATTTTTGAGACCGTACGCCAACGTTCTATTTAATTTTTTCGAAGAATTTGGAAAGCTGAAGCTTGCGCTGTAGGCAAAATAGTCACGTCCGCCAAATTCACGTGGGCTGGTGCCATAATGATGTACCGAATTAATTCCGCCACATCTTCTGCTAAAAGCGGCTCGAAACCAGCATAAACGGCTTCCGCTTTTGCCTGATCTCCTTTAAAACGCACTTCAGAGAACTCCGTATTCACTGCGCCTGGAGCCACATTGGAAACCTTAATTCCAAATGGATTTAAATCCTGGCGCATTCCAGCTGATAAAGCCTCAACTGCCGCTTTAGAAGCACAATACACATTGCCATTCGGATAGGTTTGCTTTCCTGCAATGGACGATAGATTAATGATATGGCCTGATTTTCTTTCAACCATCCCTTTAATTACCTCTTTCGACACATATAATAGGCCTGTCACATTCGAGGCCATCATCGCATCCCAATCAGCTACATCGCCATCCTGTATAGCGGACATCCCGTGCGCATTACCTGCATTATTTATCAAGACATCAATATTTTTCCATTCAGCCGAAAGTGATTCAAATGCCTGGATAACAGAAGATTGATCGCTCACATCAAACGTTAAAAGGATAGAATTAACGGCTAAACTTGCCTGTAATTCTTCCAAACGTTCTATTCTTCTACCACAAAGGATTAAATCAAATCCTTCTTTAGCAAGTGATTGAGCTGTGGCGCGACCGATTCCGGAACTCGCACCTGTGATACAGGCAATTTTTTTCATGGGAATAATTTTTATGCGAAGGTAAGCGCAAAGAGGTGTTCTAAAAAATTTGAGCGTAATTTGTATGTAAATTCAATACCCTATGAACTTTTTAATCGTTGGATTGGGCAACATAGGCCCGCAATACTTGTTTACCCGGCATAATATTGGTTTTATGGCAGTGGATTATTTGGCCAAACAAAAGGATCTTACCTTCAAGACCGAGCGATTAGCCTCCATTGCGTCCTATAAATTAAAAGGACACACAATATACCTCATTAAACCCACTACGTTCATGAATCTGAGCGGAAAGGCGGTGAATTATTGGCTTTCCTATTATAAGATAGAAAAAGAAAACATGCTTGTGCTTGTAGATGACCTGGCTATCCCATTCGATACCTTACGTTTAAAGCCTAAAGGCTCTTCAGGTGGTCACAACGGACTTAAAAGTATCGAAGGCGTTCTAGGAGGCACTGAATACCCGCGCTTACGCATGGGAATTGGTAGTGACTTCCCTAAAGGAAGACAAGCAGATTACGTACTTAGTAACTTTTCTGATGCCGAATTAGAGACAATCCCTTTCATTTTGGATAAAACCGCGGAGATAATAGAAACATTCTGCGTTGAGGGACTCACTAAAACAATGAACAAATACAACCAATGATTGTACTTTTTAAAGAATCTTTGTATTTTTCCATAATTTTCAATTAAGAATGATTCAGAAGATTTAAAATACTAAGCCAAATATTATTCCGAATTAATTTAAAAATTATACATTTTATTCTGAATTTAAATTTAAAATCAGAATTTTCTGAAAAATTAATCCAAAAATAGACTAAAATAAAGTTTTGCCATATTAAAAAAATGCAATAATTTTGCATCGTTGATTTAGATAATAAATATAACAAAAATATGAAGAAGACATTATTATTAGCTAGCTGTTTAATTGGATTAAACCTAGTTGCGGTTGCGGGAGAAGAAGCACGTTCATTTAATCGTTCAAACGATTTATCAGTAAAAACAGAAACATTATCAGAGGTGATCACTTCGTTGATTCGCAAAGACGCTCAAGTAAAGAGCGCAAGCGCAGCGAGTTTGACTATATCGATTTTACAAGATTTCCAAAATAACAAGACTGAGTTCTTAAAAGTATCAGAGTCAGAAAAAGCGGTTTTCAACCAAACCATCAAAACTATTTCTGAGCAAGGACAAAATTTTTCAGACACCAAGACGTTAAATTGGATCAAAGAGATTAATCAAGAAGCAAAAAAGATCAACTTAGTTTGGTCAATTGTAGGTGCAGAGCCCGTTATCGACACTAATTTCGATAACCGTTCAGAACAACAAGAGCACTTGATTGTTATGTTGTAATTAGATTGTTAGTAGTTTTCATAGTTAAATAGGTTTAGAGGTAATCAAAAAAGGTGAAGTTTTTAACTTCACCTTTTTTTTATTTTTTTTGCATTAAACTTATAAAATATCCACTAAAGCATTATATTTGTATAAATTTTCATAGTTAAATAGGTTTAGAGGTTAAACAAATAAGGCCAGAAGTTTCTTCTGACCTTATTTTTATTTTATACCACCCTGAAAATGAGGAGACCTAATTAACAGTACCTCCATTCCAAATTTGCTTATTAGGCTGCACTAATGCCAGACTTCCATCAGCATCCTCTGCCATTAAAATCATTCCTTCACTCTCAATTCCCATCATTTTGCGTGGCGCAAGATTAGCTAAGAAGGTTACCTGCTTACCCAGCAAATCTTCTGGTGCGAAATGTTCCGCAATTCCTGACAAGATTGTTCTAGTCACAAAACCATCATTCACCTGTAGTTTTAACAACTTCTTACTCTTCTCCATCTTCTCTGCTGCAACGATTTCGCCAATGCGAATATCCATTTTGGCAAAATCATCAAAGGCCACCGTCTCCTTCAAAGCGGGCACCGTTTTCGTCGCTAATTCCATCTGCGCTTTTGTTTGTGCTAATTTTTCTACTTGTTTTTGAACAGCTTCATCTTCGATTTTCTCGAATAACAAGCCAGGGTTTTTCAAAGCGGTTCCTGCCTGAATCACTTCAAAATCACCAATACTTGACCATTCAAATTGCTCCATTCCCAGCGCAGCACGCAATTTTTGTGCACTAAACGGGATAAATGGCTCTAACGCAATACTTGCCTGTGCTACTAATTGAACCGCATAATTCAATACAGTTCCAGCCTTCGCCGGATCCTCTTTCATGATCTTCCAAGGCTCCGCTTCCGCTAAATACTTATTCCCCAATCGGGCAATTTCCATGGCTAACACAAGCGCATCACGGAATTTATAGTTTTCTAGCGCCGCTGCTAATTTTGCTGGAATTTCCGCCACAGCGGCCATCAAATCCGCTTCTAATCCGGTCCCCTCGCCTTTAGGAGGCACCACAGAACCGAAGTTTTTATCAATCAGTACAAAGGCACGGTTCACAAAATTGCCTAGTATGGCCACTAATTCAGAGTTGTTTTTGGTCTGAAAATCAGCCCACGTAAAATCTGCATCCTTCGTTTCCGGACTTGAAGCCGTCAAAGCATACCGCAATACGTCTTGCTTACCCGGGAAATCCACTAAATATTCATGTAACCAAACCGCCCAATTGCGGGAAGTAGAGATCTTATCCCCTTCCAGGTTCATAAACTCATTAGCAGGCACCTGATCCGCTAATTGATAGCCTCCATGTGCCATACACATCGCAGGGAAGATCAAGCAATGGAATACAATATTGTCTTTCCCTATGAAATGCACCACACGGCTATCTTTCGCCTTCCAATAGGTCTCCCATTCCGACGTTAATTGCTTTGTCATCGAGATATATCCGATGGGAGCATCGAACCACACATAAAGCACTTTGCCTTCCGTATCTGGCAAAGGAATAGGCACACCCCAGTTCAAATCACGCGTCATTGCACGTGGCTTCAAGCCTTCCTGCAACCAGGATTTAACCTGACCCGTCACATTCGACTTCCATTCTGGGTGTGAGTTAATGTATTTTTCTAATTCAGGCTGCCATTGATCCAAGGGCAAGAACCAGTTTTTAGTCGGCTTTAATACGGGCTTTGATCCACTCAAAGCCGATTTTGGATTCAATAATTCCGTTGGAGATAAAGTTGTACCGCATTTTTCACACTGATCACCATAGGCTCCTGGTTGTTTACAGGAAGGACAATCACCTGTGATGTAGCGATCCGCTAAGAATTGCTTCGCCTCTTCATCATAGAATTGCTCCGTCACTTCCTCAATAAATTTCCCTTCGTTGTATAATTTCAAAAAGAACTCTTGAGAGACCTCGTGGTGAACCGGATCCGAAGTACGGCCATAGATATCAAAAGAAATACCAAATTGCTCGAATGAGTCTTTAATTTCCTTGTAATAATAATCCACCACTTGCTGGGGAGTTTTACCCTCTTTTTGCGCCTTAATCGTAATAGGCACTCCATGCTCATCCGTTCCAGAAACGAAAATCACGTCATTTTTCTGCAAGCGTAAATAACGTACATAGATATCCGCTGGCAAATAACATCCCGCTAAGTGACCGATGTGTATAGGTCCATTCGCATAAATCAACGCGGCAGTAACGGTAGTTCTTGAAAAGTCTGACATAATTTTGGCTAAATTGAAAGCACAAAAATAGGCAAAAACATTCATTGAAATAATCGATTTACCTATTGCGCATCAAAAAAAAATAACTATCTTTGCACACAATTTAAAAAAACAGACAAAAGAAAATGTTAATTATTTCGATAAAAGAGAACGAATCAATTGATAAGGCTTTAAAGCGCTTCAAGAAGAAATTTGAAAAAACAGGTGTAGTGAAAGAACTACGTAGAAGATCTGCTTTTGAAAAACCTTCTGTAGGTCGTCGTAAAGAAATGATTCGTGCAGCTTACAAGCAAATCACTTACGGAAATATTAATAACTAATTTCCTATACAATCTTTAAAGGAATTGACTAATTTCGATGATGAATCGTGAATTAGTCAATTTTTTTTTGGACCACCTGTCCATCGAAAGGCGCCTCAGTTCGCACACGATTACCTCCTACTCTACTGACTTAGAACAGTTTACCGCTTTCATCGCACCTGCAAGTTTATCACAAGTTCAAGCATTAACCATCAGAAAATGGCTCATCAGTTTATCCGATGATTCCATACAAAACCGCAGTATTAACCGTAAACTAGCCACACTACGAACTTTCTATAAGTACCTTTTACGAACGGGGAAAATCGAGGAAAACCCAATGACCTCTATTCGAATGGTCAAAACAAACAAGAAAATCCCCCAATTCGTACGTGAATCAGAGATGGAAAACCTGGTGGAAAATCGAAAAATGGCCACTAATTTCAGCGAAGCTAGAGACGAACTCATCCTTTTTCTGCTCTATGGAACTGGAATTCGTCTAGCAGAATTGATTTCACTTCAAAACAACCAAGTAAACCTGGCGGCTAAAACAATCCGAGTTATCGGAAAGCGAAATAAGGAACGGATGATTCCTATTCCTGGCTTGCTCGTTGACTTAATAGAAACGTATCGCAGCTTCTGCACAATAGAACACGCTCATTTATTACTGACAGATAAAGGAGAACCCTTATACCCGATGTTTGTGCAACGCTTGGTAAAGAAAAATTTAGGGGAATACAGCCAATTAGAGAAGCTTTCTCCACACGTATT
>JAGWUO010000032.1 GCA_028868395.1 Cytophagales bacterium
ATTAACAGACTATCCTTTGTCGAAAACTCCTCCCAGGTATAGGTGCTTTTTAAGAATGTTTTCAAAGGTGTGGAGCAGGGTAATTTTTGGCCTTCAGAAATTAAGAATTTAGCACGACGTAATATTTGAATTAACATCGTCTCTGCTGCGATGGCTGTTTTGTGTAAATACACTTGCCAATACATTAAACGACGCGCCATCAAGAAGTTTTCGGTGGAATAAATCCCTTTTTCCTCTATGACTAATTGTTCATTATTTAAATCCATCATACTTAAAAGCCGCTCGGAGCCGATAAATCCTTCCCGTACACCCGTATAAAATGAATCTCTACTTAAATAATCTAATCGATCTACATCTAATTGCGATGAGACTAATTGATGGAAGAATTTACGTGAATATTTATTCTCAAATATTTCAATGGCCAGGTTTAGTCTACCGTTAAAATGTTGATTTAACTTAGCCATTAATAGGGTAGAGACATCTTCGTGTTTTACCTCATTTAATAAGGTATATTCTAATACGTGTGAGAAAGGACCATGGCCAATATCATGCAATAATATGGCTATCTCTGCTGCTTCGCGTTCCTCTGGGGATATGGAATAACCTTTTGCTTTCAAGTTATCTAAAACTTGATCCATCAAATGCATGGCCCCTAAAGCGTGATGAAAACGCGTATGATGTGCACCCGGATAAACAAATTCAGCTAATCCTAATTGTTTAATACGCTTAAGTCGTTGAAAATAAGGATGATCAATTAGTTCAAGAATTAATGGATTATTGATTTTAATAAAACCATAAATCGGATCATTAATAATTTTAGTCGGGTACATGGGAGATTCTTTTCCGAAATTTAGCTAAAAAGGTTAGTATTCCTTAATTTTGTGTCACATTGAATTCCTTTAATGGATGTACAATGCGGACTTGTAGCTCAGTTGGTTAGAGCATCTGACTCATAATCAGGGGGTCCATGGTTCGAGCCCATGCTGGTCCACTCTTTTTTTTACCATACTCTTGATAAGGGAGTATGGTTTTTTTTATCCTATAAATTCTAAATAAAGAAGAGCCCCTGCCGCTAAGGTCATAATAACCAATGCCGTAATACCTAATAGGTTAGATAAACGCGTATTCGTGTTTTCTCCCATAATTTCTTTATTATTTGAAATATGCAAGATGATGGCAATTAATACGGGTGCCGTCATTCCATACAATATCGCGGTATAAATTAATGCGTCTATGGGAGAAATGCCGATATAATTCAAGGACAAACCTACTAGAAGGGAGAAGGCAATGATGGAATAGAAGCCTTTAGCCTCCTGAAATTTTTTGTTTAATCCCTGTTCCCACCCAAAGGTTTCGGTGAAAATGTAGGATAAAGAACCACTCAAAACGGGTATGGCAATAAGTCCAGTTCCTATAATCCCAACGGCAAATAAACTATAGGCCATTTCACCCGCTAAAGGTTTTAATGCTAATGCAGCCTGCTCAACCGTATCAATTTGATGAATTCCGCTCTTGTACAAAACGGTACCAGTGGTCAAAATGATGAAGTACATGACAAATCCAGAAAATCCCATCCCAAAATCGACATCTTGCTCCATTTCATGAATGATCCTTTTGTTAACGACTAATTTTTTTTTGACTTGCATTTCTTCTACTTCTACGGAGGCTTGCCAAAAAAACAAATACGGAGATATGGTGGTACCTAAGATACCCACTAAAATGGCAATATACTCTTTGGTAAACTTGATATCAGGTATCAGTGTCGCTTTAAGTATTTCTTTGAAATCTTGTTTGTATAAAAAAGGAACAATAAAATAGACCAGCATGACTATGCAGAGGTATTTTAAGGTGGCGGCAATTTTGGTATAGGGTAAATAGATGATCAATCCAATCAATAGAAGGGTGAAAAGTACACTAAAATAACTTTGTTCGATGGCTGGAAATAAAAGATTGCCTACTGCGCCCATTCCTGCAATATCTGCACCTATATTCATGACAATCGCCGGGAAACTAAAAACGAGCATGAGGTACAATACGGGTTTAGGGTAGTGTTTCTTTAATGTGCCGGTTAATCCCTGCTTTGTCACTAATCCTATTTTGGCACACATTTGCTGAATAGCCGCCATTAATGGAAAAGCGATTAAAGCTGTCCATAAGGTGGAAAGTCCTAGTCCTGCTCCTGCCTGAGAGTAGGTAGCAATTCCTGATGGGTCATCATCGCTGGCACCCGTCACTAGTCCTGGACCTAATACTTTCCAAAAGCGGGCTATTTTTGTTTTGATTTTCATCCTGTTTATCAATAGAGTGGTAATTTACAAAGTAATGATTTCCATTCAGTATATTTTTGTATATTACATTTATATCTAACCACTTCATAATGCTGTTTCTATTTCAATCGATATTTGTCATGACACTATTCACTAGTTTTATGACGCCTTCGATCATTTTTTTGAAATCGAGAGGGTCCTTATTTGCGAACCCTAATGTGTATTTAGCTCTTTTGTTTTTCATCTCGGGTATTTATTGCTTGACTGTTTATTCCATGTCTTTGGGTCATAGTTTATTATTTACAGTCTTATTGTACGGTAACTTTTCTTCTATATACTTTCTAATAGGCCCATTTCTGTATTTTTATTTAAGAAGTTTGCGCACTGGATCCACTGAGTTGATTAGGAGTGATTATAGGCACTTTATTCCATTTATATTGGTCTTCATTGATACAATCCCTTATTATCTATCTCCTTATGCTTACAAAGTGGAAGTAGTTAGGTTGGTATTCAGCGATTGGACCTCTATGTTCAACATTCGATTAGGTTATGTGTTTAATGCAGCTCATTTGTATGTGTTACGTCCTTTATTGCTAACAGGGTATACTTTGTGGGGCATCAATTATTTGAGAAAGAATAAGGTTTATTTTTTTAAAGCAACACAGTTAGGCAATTGGTTGCAATTGTTTTTGTTTTTTCAATGGATGGTGTTTGTGGGTATGAGTTCGGTGTTTTTTGGTGTTTGGATGGAGAATACCTTGGGATGGACTTTTTTAAATCATCCCAATGAGATAAAGTATATTTCATTAATGGCCTATATGATAATGGTATGTACTCTTTATTTTTTTCCGGAGGTTATTTATTTGAATGCTGATCGATTTAGGCGTGCATTGAGTCCTCAAGAGGCTTATTGGTGGAAGTTAGATCAAGCCGTAAATGATTGTTATATATTTAAAAAGCCGTTTTTGAATCCTGATTTGTCTTTGGATCAATTCGGCGAATTAGTCCAAAAGGATACGAAGGAATTGCGTGATTTTTTTGACCTTTATCTTTTCACTAGCTTTACAGATGAAATGAATCGACTTCGAATTCAATTTGCGAAGCAATTAATTAGGCAGGGATGTTTGCAAAAATCGTGTTTATCTACGTTGCACGTGGAATCCGGGTTTAAATGTGAAGCGGATTTGGAACATTTTTTTAGTGATTTTGAAGGTATGAGTATTAAAGAGTATATTGATAAAATTTAAAAATAAGGTAATGAAGAAGGTATTAGTAAGTTTAACATTGGTGTTGACCGCTCATCTTGTTTTAGGACAGAAAATAATCAGTTCGGCAATCGGTTCTGGTGGCACAACCACCACGGTAGATGGAAAGTATTACTCTCAAATTATTGGACAACAAAGCGCTGTCACTGGAACTTCTACTAATGGTGGGGTTGTGGTTCGCCAAGGTTTTAAGCAACCTTCTTTAGTAGAAAGAAGTATTGCGGCCTCAGGGATTAAATTAAACCTGCAAGAAGAAAACCCCATTACCTATACAACGTATCCTAATCCATTTGTAGATAAATTAACCATTGGATTCTCTGTGCCTAGTACAAAGCCAACTTTCGTGGCTATTTATGATCAGTTAGGATCGGTTATTTACCAACATACCTATGAGGCTCCTATCAAGGAAATCGTGTTTACTGATTTCTCAGGTATCAGAGTGGGTAAATATGTTTTGCATGTGATTTCATCAGGAAAACCATTTGCAACTACGATTGTAAAAGAATAATTAGAGGCTAAAGGCGACGTATTTATTTCCCTTAGAAGTGCCTAATTTGGTTCCTCCACAGGCGATTACAATGTATTGTTTACCATTCACAGCGTAAGTGGAAGGTGTTGCGAAGGCTGCTGCAGGCAAGGTAATTGTCCGGAGCAGCTTTCCTGATTTACTGGCATAAATGCGTAATTTGCCATCTTTGGCAGCTCCAATGATTAATAATCCGCTTGCTGTTACAATAGGACCACCGTAATTTTCAGCACCCGTGCCTGTTATTCCTTTTTGGGCTAAGGCTGGTTCATCCCCAAAGGGTATTTTCCAAAGGTATTTCCCCGTATTTAAATCGATGGCATTTAGCGTTCCCCAAGGAGGTGATAAGGCGGGCAAGCCTTTCGAATCTAGGAATTTATTATATCCCGTCATTTGGAAAGGGGATACGTAGCTAGCAGTATTTGATGATGCCACTTCTTTAGGTATTTCATTATTTATGTAGGATAAGATATTTTCCTTATCTGTTTTTGAAAGATGGTTAAAGCCTGGCATCATACCCTTGCCGTTAGAAATCATTTGTTGGACATAATTCTTTGATCTTTTCGTAGATATTTCCAAAAGGGATGGGTATCCACTCAAAGGGTTTCCCTTTCTGTCAGTTCCGTGACACGATTGGCAATAGGTTTGGTAGGCTTTTTCGCCGGGATTTGTTCTGCTAATTTTAGTTGGTACCATCTTTTGTATCCAGCCCATTTCGTTACTATTTACGTACAGAACTCCATCAGGATCAGCTGCAGCGCCACCCCATTCTCCACCTCCATCAAAACCTGGTAAAATGAGATTCCCTTTTTCACTAGGGGCATCGTGCCAGCCTTTGTTTAAAGACGAAAGAGTTTTTTTGAGTTCTTCTTTGTTTTCCGCATATGGATTAATGTCATTGTCCTTAATTTCGTTTGATAATCGAGCATAAGGTCTAGGTAATGTAGGAAAAGGTTGAGTTAACCAGGCTTTTTCTCCTTTTAATAAAGAGCCATGCACTTTCTTTTCGATAATTGGGAATAGGGGCTTTCCGCTGACACGGTCAAATAGGAAAACGAAGCCCTGTTTTGTGATTTGAGCCACCGCCGCTATCTTTTTTCCGCGAAGGGTAACGTTGACTAAATTGGGTGGTGCAGGTAAATCGCGGTCCCAAAGATCGTGGTGAGTTGTTTGGAAATGCCAAAGACGCTTCCCTGTTTTTGCATCCAATGCAATCAAGCAATTCGCAAAAAGATTAGATCCTTTTCGATTCCCTCCATAGAAATCATATCCAGCTGATCCGGTAGGAACATATAGAATTCCCCTTTCGTTATCTACCGCCATCCCGGCCCAATTGTTAGCTGCTCCGGTGTGGGTATTTAAATGGGCGTCTTTAGGCCAGGTAGCATATCCAAATTCCTTAGGATAGGGAATCGTATGAAAGGTCCAAACTAATTTTCCTGTCAACACATCAAATGCTCGGATATCTCCTGGAGCAGCATCAGCACCTTCCGATAGGCGAACGGGCATAATGATGAGATTATGGTAAATAGTACCTGGTGTATTGGAGATGATGAATTTGTTGGCCGCAATTGGAGGTAATCCTAGATGTAAATCGATTTTTCCCTGATTGCCAAAACTAAGAATTGGTTTTCCGGTTTCAGCCTCTAAAGCCCAAAGATTAGGACCTACCGTATATAAAATACGTTTATCTATCCCATTAGTCCAATAGCTCACTCCTCTAGAAGTACTTGCCCAGTTTTTCAAAGGATCTCCAAAACGCCAAATTTCACGCCCAGATGCAGCATCCAAAGCAAATGCTTGTACAGTGGAACTAACCCCATAAAGTACTCCTTTGATGATTAGTGGATTAACCTGCATTTGGCCTGAATCTGGAAGATTGTATTCCCAAGCCATTTTTAGTTGATCTACATTGGTCGGATTTATTTGTGTCAACGTAGAATAGTGGTTGCGATCAGCACCACCTAAGTATTCCGCCCAATCATCTGAAGAGGAGAATGCAAGGGCAATAATTGAAAATAGGATTAGCTTTTTGTACATAATTTTAAAAATATAATACTAGTTTAGTGTGATTTTAGCTCTAAACCTTATCAAAATGAAATTATTTGCATTCATAGGCCTTTTCTTGCCTTTTGGCATGTTATCTCAAGTATCTATTCAGTCTATATCTGTCGAGAATCAACAAAATCCCATTGGAATAGGCGTATCGCATCCTCGTTTTTCTTGGAAGTTGAGTTCAATAAATCGCAATGAATCTCAGTCTGCTTACGCTATCCAAGTACTAGAAGGGAAAAAGTTAGTTTGGAAATCAGGCAAGGTAGTTTCGTCTACTTCTCTATTTGTTCCTTATGCAGGTGAAGCACTGAAAAGTAATACTAAATACGCCTGTAAATTACAGGTTTGGAATGCAAATGGAAAGGCAAGTAAAGAGGCGACGACTTCCTTTACCACTGCTTTATTAAATCAGCAGGATTGGAAGGCGAAATGGATTAGTTCAGGTTTGCCTGCTGATACGGTAAATGGACGAGTTCCATTTTTTTCGAATCAATTTTTTATTAAAAAATCGGTTAGTTCTGTAAGAGCTTTTGTGACAGCTAAAGGTGCATATGAAGCCCAAATCAATGGTTCTCGAGTAGGGGATTCTTATTTAAATCCGGGTTGGACTAGTTATAATAAGCATTTACAATACCAGGTGTATGATTTGACGAATCAGGTTAAACAAGGTACTAATGAAATTCAGGTACAATTGGGTAGCGGTTGGTATCGATCACGTTTAGGCTGGCAGAATAATCAAAATTATTATGGATCTCAGACGGCATTGCTTTGGCAATTAGAAATTAGCTATCAAGATGGTACTAAGGAAACTGTTATTTCTGATAAGAATTGGCAAACGGGATATACCTCTATTCTTTCCTCTGAGATATATGATGGGGAACATATTGATACGCGAATTCAGTCAAAAATAATCAGTAACGCGATTGAGGTTGCCGGAAATTATACAGCACTAGAAGCGCAGATTAATGAGCCTATTAAGAAGCAAGAAACCTTGACTGTAAAACGCGTTTTAACTAGTCCTAAGGGCTATAAGATCATAGATTTTGGTCAAAATGTTGTCGGCTGGGTGAAGCTCCAGGTTAAAGGAAAATCAGGCCAAAAACTGGTATTGAGACACGTGGAAATGTTGGATAAAAAAGGAGAACCCTATTTTGAAAACCTACGTTCGGCTAAGGCATTGGCTACTTACGAATTGAATGGGGAACAGCAAACAATTGAACCTCATTTTACCTTCTTTGGCTTTCGCTATGTGCAAGTAGAGGGAATAGAGGTCAATCCTTCGGATTACCAGGCGATTGCTTTGCATTCTGATATGGCCTCCACCGGATCTTTTGAGACTAGTAATCCACTCTTAAATCAATTACAATCCAATATTCGCTGGGGTCAAAAGGGGAATTTCTTGGACGTGCCTACGGATTGTCCACAACGGGATGAGCGTTTAGGATGGACTGGAGATGCGGAGGTTTTCTCCCGGACGGCTTCCTTTAATTTTAATGTTAATCAGTTCTTTGCGAAATGGTTAAAGGATGTAAAAGCGGATCAATTCCCGAATGGGGCGGTTCCATTTGTGATTCCTGATATTTTAAACAAGCCTAATGCGGGCCCTGAGGCTCAAAATGGAGCAGCAGGTTGGTCTGATGCGAGTATCATTATTCCCTACAATATCTATACGACCTACGGTGATAAACAGATTTTGGAGAATCAATATGAAAGCATGAAAGCGTATTTGAATTATGTGCGCGGTGTGGCAAAGAATGATTTATGGAACACCGGTTTTCAATTTGCGGATTGGTTATCGTATCGTGTGGATGATTCGAAAGGGATGATTGGTCAAAAATCAGCTGTAACGGATAATTATTTAGTGGCTCAATGTTTTTATGCCTATAATACAGAATTGATGGTGAAAACAGCACGTATTCTAGGTAAAACGGAAGATTATAAAGAATGGGAAAAGCTTTTGGATCGCATTAAATTACAGTTTCAAAAGGAATTTATGACGGCCAATGGGCGTTTAATCTCGGATACACAAACAGCCTATATTCTAGCCTTGCAGTTTGATATGATTCCTGGGAATTTACGAGCTGCTGCTTTAGAGCGTTTAGTGAATAATATTAAAAGTTATCAATATCACTTGACTACCGGTTTCTTAGGCACGCCATTTTTAAATCCAGTGCTGACTCGTTTTGGCCGTAATGACGTGGCTTATGCATTATTATTACAAGATACCTATCCCTCTTGGCTTTATCCGGTGAAGGCGCATGGGGCGACCACCATTTGGGAACGTTGGGATTCGATGAAGCCTGATAGTACATTTCAGGATCCAGGAATGACTTCCTTTAATCATTATGCGTATGGTGCGATAGGGGATTGGATGTACCGTACGATTGGAGGAATTGACACCGAAGAATTTGATGGGGCTGGCTATAAGCAAATGGTCATTAAGCCTGAATTAGGCGGTAAATTAAACTATGCCAAAACTTCGCTTGAAACACCTTATGGAAAAGTTTCCACCGATTGGACAGTAAATTCAATGGGTTTTACCCTTAAAGTAGAGGTTCCAGTTAATACGAGTGCGACGGTCATTTTACCTCCATTTGGGGCAAATAAACGCTCTCAAGATGGAGTTCAAATCACGGGCGACC
>JAGWUO010000033.1 GCA_028868395.1 Cytophagales bacterium
TGGGTGAGTATTTTGACCCTTGGGGGGATCATTAGCTATGTGAATATTCCAATCGAGGCATTCCCTGATGTAACCAATACACAGATTATTGTGGTGACGGAATGGAATGGTCGAAGCGCAGAAGAAGTCGAGCGTTTTGTCACGACACCTATCGAAATAGCCATGAACTCTGTGCAGCGCAAAACGAATGTGCGCAGTATCACGATGTTTGGACTTTCGGTTATTAAGGTCATTTTCGAAGACGATGTGGAGGATTTCTTTGCGAGGCAACAAGTAAATAATTTGTTGAATACAATTCAGCTTCCAGAAGGTGTAGACCCCGATGTTCAACCTCCATATGGACCTACCGGTGAGATTTTCCGTTATACCCTGCAAAGCAAGGATCGGGATTCGCGAGAATTATTAACGATCCAAAACTGGACTATCGACCGCCAGTTGCGGGCCGTTCCAGGGGTCGCTGATATTGTAGCTTTTGGAGGTAGAGAAAAAACCTATGAGATTGCTATAGACCCAGTTAAGTTGCAGAAATACGATTTAACACCTCTAAAACTTTATGATGCGATTACAAAATCTAATTTGAATGTAGGTGGCGATGTAATTGAAAAAAATGGGCAGGCATTTGTGGTGAGAGGAGTAGGTTTAGTGAAAACCATTGAAGACATTGAAAATACTATTGTAGACAATAATAATGGTAATCCACTTTTAGTAAAAAACGTTGCCTCCGTTGTTATAAGTAACATGCCGCGCGTAGGTCAAGTGGGGCTAAATGAAAATGACGATGTGGTGGAAGGTATTGTGGTGATGCGAAAAGGGGAGAATCCAAGTGATGTTTTGGCGCGGCTCAAAGTAAAAATTGACGAAATAAATGAAAAGATCCTTCCTTCTGATGTGAAGATGGTGACCTTTTATGACCGCGATAATTTGATGGCTTATTGCACTAAAACGGTCATGCATAATTTATTAGAAGGCATCATTTTAGTGACCTTGATAGTGTTCATTTTTATGGCGGACTGGAGAACGACTGTGATCGTTTCTATCATTATCCCATTGGCCCTTTTGTTTGCTTTCTTCTGTTTAAAATTAAAAGGAATGTCAGCGAATTTACTGTCTTTAGGGGCGGTTGATTTTGGGATTATTATCGATGGGGCTGTGGTGATGGTGGAAGGCTTGTTTGTAGCCTTAGATCATCGGGCTAGTCAGGTAGGCATGGATAAGTTTAATAAGCTGGCAAAAATGTCGTTGATTAAAAAGACGGGAACGGGGCTAGGAAAGGCTATTTTCTTCTCTAAATTAATCATCATTTCTGCCTTGCTTCCTATTTTTGCTTTCCAAAAGGTGGAAGGAAAAATGTTCTCCCCATTAGCCTATACCTTAGGTTTTGCTCTTTTAGGCGCCTTAATCTTCACCCTGACATTAGTACCGGTTTTAAGTTCGATTTTATTAAATAAAAACGTCAAAGAAAAGCATAATTTCTTCATCGATTTTATTAACCGAATTGTTGGTAAAGCCTTTACTTGGACCTTCGCGCACAAGCAAATAACGATCTTGTTTTCGGTAATACTTTTTGCTTTCTCCGTGTTTTCTACCCGCTGGTTAGGTTCTGAATTCTTGCCACCTTTGAATGAGGGGGCTTTATGGGTTACGGCAGAATTACCGATGAGTACTTCGTTGCCAAAGAGCTTAGAAATGGCTACTATAATTAGAAAAGAATTGAATTCGTTTTCTGAGGTAAATGATGTCCTTTCTCAGACAGGTCGTAGTAATGACGGAACAGATCCTAATGGCTATAACTTTCTTCAATTTCAAGTTGATTTAAAGCCGAAAGAGGGCTGGAAAAATCACAAATCAGTCGACGATTTAGTGAATGATATGGATAGTAAATTGAAACAGTATCAAGGAATTACATATAACTATTCTCAACCAGTTATTGATAATGTGGCAGAAGCAGTAGCGGGTTTTAAGGCTTCCAATGCAGTAAAAATATATGGGGAAGATTTAGATAAATTAAATGGCTTGGCGAATAAAGTATTAGAACAAGTTAAAAATGTACCAGGAGTAAAAGATGTGGGGATTTTACGGAACATTGGTCAGCCTGAAGTTAGTATTTTATTAGATGAGGAAAAAATGGCCATTTATGGCGTGACCAAGGCAGATGCTCAAGCGGTAATTGAAATGGCCATAGGGGGTAAAACGGCCACAATAAAATATGAAGGAGATAAGCGGTTTGACATTCGACTTCGGTACCTAAAAGATTATCGAAAGACAGAAGATGATATTATGCATTTGATGATTCCAACGATCAAAGGTGCTAAAATTCCACTTAAAGAAATAGCTGATTTAGATCGTTCAACTGGTCCTGCTTTTATTTATCGGGATAATTTGAAGCGTTTTATCGGGGTAAAATTTTCGGTCCGTGATCGTGACCTCGGTGGAACCATTGCGGAGGCACAAGACAAGGTAAAAAACAATGTCAAATTGCCGGATGGCTACACCGTAGGTTGGGCTGGAGAATTTGAGAACCAAGTTAGGGCGACTACGCGATTAGGCCAGGTGGTACCGATCAGTTTATTGTTGATTTTTGTACTCTTATTTATTCTTTTTGGGAATGCGAAAGATGCGGGGTATGTGTTAATTAACGTGCCTTTTGCGTTAATTGGCGGGATTTTTGCCCTGCATTTTACGGGTATGAATTTTGGAATTTCGGCAGGGGTTGGTTTCATTGCCTTGTTTGGTATTTGTGTCCAAAACGGGGTTATTTTGATTTCCGAGATCCATCATCAATCGACAATTGAACCAGATTTAGCGACGGCGATTTTCAATGCCGTTAAACTGCGGACGCGTCCCGTGATCATGACAGCGATGATGGCAGCCATTGGTTTATTGCCAGCGGCGATTAGTACGGGAATTGGATCTGAAAGCCAAAAACCACTCGCCATCGTCATCATCGGTGGGCTTGTTACAGCCACGCTGTTTATTCTTTTAGTTTTCCCTTTAATCTATCACGGGGCCTTGAAAAAGCGTTTAGCCCGTTAATTTTTTGTCTCCACACAATCGCCATTGGTCTCAAATCGAGATTCCAATGGCGATTTGTTTTGAACTTTGTCAACATGAATAAATCACTCCTTTTTTTGCTGCTTTGCGGATTCCACGCTTTTTCTCAAAGCTCCATTCAATCACGAATCGTCGACAAAAACGTACCAGTGGAATATGTCAATGTGCTCTTGTACAGCGCCTCGGATTCCGTGAAGATTTTGAAATACGCCACGACCGATAGCTTGGGAACTTTTAGCCTAACAGGATTAACAGCGGGGAAATATGTCTTGAAAACGCAAATGATGGGCTTTGTTTCTTCCAAAATTCCGGTGTCCCTCTCAGAGGCTCAATCGCTGCATTTGAACGATATTTCGCTAGTAACGGATAGCAAAATGTTAGCCGCGGTGGAGGTGGTCTCGCAGAAAGAATTAGTCCAAAAAACAACGCAAGGTTTCATCGTCAAAGCGAAGGATAATTTAACACAAGCGGGTGGTTCTGCGACGGATTTATTGAAGAGCATTCCGACCGTGGTGGTGGATGCAGAAGGAGCGATTACGGTGCGCGGCAAGGGACCGCTTATTTTGATTAATGGCAGAACTTCTGGGATTTCATCAACGGATTTAATTCCGGCGAGTAGTGTAGAAAGCGTGGAAATTATCAATAATCCATCCGCTCAATACGATGCGGATTCGGAAGGCGGGATTATTAATATCACCTTGAAAAAAGCGGCTAAAAGCGGTACCAATGTGACGGCTTCAGTAGGGGGTGGTTTTGGGGCGAAAGGCCGCGGGAGTGCCGCATTCAGCCTCAATCGGTCTGCCGGAAAGTGGAATGTTGGGCTTTCCTATGATATGCGTATCTCAGAAAGAACCCGAAAGGCGAATACAACGCGGACGAGTTTTGATCAGCCCTTGAATTATTTATTACTCCAAAACAGAAACGATAACCGAACCGAATCAACGCAGAACCTCAAGTTCAATGTGGACTATGCCGCATCGGATAAAGACGTCTTTAATTTCGAGGTATTATCGAACTTCGAAGGACAGGATAATGATGAAGTTTTGGGATCCCAATTCTACACTAAATTAGGAGCGTTTAATTCGCGGAACATTCGTGAATCCATCGAACTAGAGAAAGGTTTAGCTGTGGAATTTGCGGGGACTTACAAACACTTGTTTGCTGATAAAAAGGAGAAATTGGTGATTAATGCAAGCACCTCCATCGGTCGTGATAACCAAGATACAGACATTAACACGAAGTCCTTGTCTGAGAGTGGAACGGCCTATGGATCTACGTTTTTACAGCGTACGTACAGTTATGCGAAGCCTCAAACGACTAATTTTAAAATAGATTACGCAAAACCTATTTCCTCTTCAACCACTCTTGAAACGGGGTATAAGGGAATTTACAGAGCGAATAATATTGACTTCCAAAACCAAACTTTTATCGGTTCTGGCTATGTGAAAAATCCGGCAGTGAGTAATATTTTTGACTTCAAAGAGCAAATTCATGCGGCCTACGTGCAGATCAAATCAGAACCGTCTGCTTCCTTCAAATACGATATCGGTTTGCGTGCAGAGAAAGTAATGAATGAAGGAACCTCGATTTCGAATTCGTCTATTTCATTTCAACGTGACTATTTCAACCTATTCCCCACAGCGAATTTTGCCTACTTTGTGAACAAATCAGATTTCCTGAAATTCAGTTATAGTCGCCGAATTAACCGTCCAGGTTTAGGTCAATTAAATCCTATGATTGACATTACCGATTCACTGAATCAGCACGGAGGGAATCCGTATTTGAAGCCAGAGTTAGTCAATGCTTTTGAGGTCGGATATAATAAAGAAGGCGAGGGCTGGAGTTTGTCTAGTAGTGCATTTTACCGCTTATCGAATAATATTATTCGTCCATTTATCGACCTAAAGCCAAACGGAGTCGCACTGACTACTCCTCAGAACTTTGGGAATGCGACGACTTATGGAATAGAGGAAATTATGGATTGGGCTCCTGCGAGGTTTTGGAGCATGAATACGAGTGTGTCTATTTTTGACCAAAAAATCGACGGCAGCTATGTGAGTTCGGATGTAGCGAATGAAGTCGTGAGTTGGTATGGTAAAATGATTCATAATTTCACGCTTTCGAAGCAAACGAAACTACAAATCATAGGAGCCTATAATTCTCCTACCGCAATGCCGCAAGGAACTAGAATGGCAGTATACAATGTGGACTTGGGCTTCCAAACCAAGATTCTTAAAGGCAAAGGTGGATTAGGAATCGTGATCAGCGATATCTTCAATATGCAAAGCAGCGGTAATATGGCATCGGCCTCGAATTTTAGTCTAGAAAGGACATTCAAGGTGGATACTCGTGCGATTTTTGTGACTTTCGCTTATTCGTTCGCAAACGTATTCAAGGAATCTTTATTAGACAATTTGTTCTCTAACGATTAGATATATTTACGTCCAATTCCAAACAAAATACTATTCGCCAATACCGCACATCCAACGATGATGATGGCCATCGTGAAGGGTGTGCCATCGAAAAGCAATCCGACTAAGGTAGCACAAACGGCACCCCAGGCCATTTGTATGGACCCTAGCATGGCAGATGCTGTTCCGGCACCTTGGTGAAAGGGCCGTAAGGCAAGCGTAGCGACGTTAGGGAAATTGAATCCTTGACAACCCATGATTAGAAATAAAAGGCCAATGTTTACTTCCATGGAAAGCCATTCCATTTTTGCTAGTACGGATAATAAAATGCCTAATATCAATTGCGTAGGAAGCGTCACTTTCAAAATTTGCAAGCTCGAATACTTTTTCAAAACGACGCGATTCAACTGACTAGCCGAAATAATACCTGATGCTACGATCGCGAAAATGAATCCAAATTTGGACTCATCTACGCCGTAATAAGTCAAGAAAGTGAGGGGCGCTCCACCCACATAGGTAAAAATACTACCTGCCCCAATCGCTCCAGTAAACGCGAAAACCAAGTATTCTTTCTCCTTAAATAATGCCTTATAGGCTTTCATAATGGTGGAGATTCGGAACGGACCACCGTGTTCGCGGTTGGTCTTTTCTGGCAACCAGGATTTGATCAAGAAAATAATCACTAATAGTATACCGGCAAGCACTAAAAAGATGGCTTTCCAGCTGGCGATGGTTAGTAATAAACTGCCCAAAGACGGAGCTAATATAGGCGATACGCCTAAAATCAAAATCATTAAGGACATGATTTTAGGTCGCTCTTTTTCCTCAAATGTTTCCCGAATGACCGCGTTAGGTGCGACCATACCCACGCTTCCACCTAAGGCTTGAAACAAACGAAAAACCACTAACATTTCCACCGAAGTAGAAAAAGCACAGGCAACAGAACTCAACACATACACGGATAATCCGATATAGAGAACATTTTTCCGACCGAAATGATCCAACAAGGGGCCACTTATTAATTGCCCCACACAGATTCCGAAGAAGAAACTCGACAGCGTATAACCCATTTCCTCTTGCGAGCAATTCAACGCTAATGCGATGTTTTTGAAGGCGGGTAAATACATATCGATGGACAAAGGTCCAATGGCCGATAGGATTCCGAGAATTAGGATAATTCTAGTGCGGGTCGCAGAAGGGAGCATGTAAGAGGGGTATTTTTTATAAGACGCAAAGGTACGTCCAATAATTTTAAATTAATACCCCGGCACTTGCTTGTAATGCATAGATCGTTTTAAATAAGTAGGCTTTTAGCTCCGTTAATTTCTCCGCCGCTTCCATCGCTTTCGTCTCTCGGCTATTGATCAAGAAGAGAGAAGATTCTCCTTGGGCGAAGCGAGTTTCTTCTGCCTTAACTAATGCTTGGTAGTTTTGTAAAGCCTTTTCTTGGGTTTGGATCTGCTTTTTCAAGGCTTCCACTTGGTTAAAATACGAGCTAACTTTCACTTGAATTTGTTGCTTTTTCTGTGCTAAATTCAAGGACTCTTCCTGTATTTTTAATTTGGCCAATGCATAATCTGCGCGGCCCTTCGAAAGTCGTAATGGCATTTCAAACTTGATACCATATTGGTAATTATTTTCGAAAAGTGGTCTCGCCTCTAGACTTGGAGTGAGGCCTTTGGACAAGGCATTATAGCTCACATCGAGTTTAGGCAAGAGGCTTTGGAACTTCAATTTCTTCTCCACTTGCAAACCCTCGATTTTGTATTGGTAAGCACTTAAATCAGGATGGTTTGCATAGGCCTTTTCGAGCAATGACGACAGATTTAAATCAAAGTCCGCGATCCAGGCCATCTCATTTCGTACCTCTGCGGGCTGCACTTCAGTGGGCAATTCCATGGGGGTATTGTTTTCTTGCCACAAATACACGGACAAGGACAAACGCGCATTTTCTCTCTCTACCCATTTTGATTGGAAGAGGTTGTCAAAATACTGCAATTGCGTAGTTGCCTCTAGGGTATCTACAGCAGGACGTTCGCCTAATTCCACACTCCGTTTTACAAACGAAACGCGGGCTTCAGCGATTTTACGGTTTTGCTCTACAATCTTTAAAACCCGCACACTTTTTACCCAATTCCAATAGGACGCCATCGCATCGGAGAACAGGTCATTTAGGGCGCTTCTTTGTTGTTGAATCGCCATTTTATTCATCAGCTTCGCTTGTTGTAAACTGGCTCTGCGCTGATCCATGAAAAGATTCTTTGCTAGGGGAACACTGATTCCGATGTAGCTGGTTTCTCCTAAGGTTTGGCTTGGATTTAGGCGTGAACCTCCTAAGTTTTCCATACCAGAACTCAATTCGATACCGTACCAAGTGGGGATACTTAATTCGGGTGCATGGTACTCGTAGTAGTTCTTCCCGTCAAACGTTTTTTGGGTGCTGTAGTGACTCAAGATGGGATCAAAACCTCCTCTTGCTTGCAGGATTTGGGCCTCTGATTTTTGTACACCAATGCTTGCTTGCTTGGCAAGTGGGTGATAGGTTTGCACGATTTTCAAAAACGCTTCTGGATATAATACCGGCGTTTGAGCAAAGCTTGCAAAGCTCCACAGCAAGAAGATATGTAGCTTATTTTTCATCTTTTTTTACGGTATAAAAATCAGCTGGGAAGCCATTGATATTTCGCCATAATTCATACCAAAGCGGTACATCATTTAACAAGGCAATTCCTTGCGCACCCGCACCCATTTTGATTTGCTTAGGCCACTTTTTATCTTTTGGATTTTCCACCACGATCACCCGGAACATCCCTTTCTCATCGATGTTATTTTCCACCGCACGAATCTTTCCAGGGAAAGTTCCGAAACTTTGATTTGGCCATCCTCCTGCGAAAACAATCGCTGGGAATCCATCAAATATAAACCGCACTTCTTGTCCGGGCGAAACCAAAGGTAAATCGACCGGTCTGACATACATCTCAACCGCATAATTTGTGTTCTGTGGAACGATGGTTAAAAGCTCTTCCCCATCTTTTAAAATCTCCCCAATACCGGCTTTTTTCGCATTAATTACCTGGCCACTCTGAGGCGCTAAAATGTAGTACATTCCGTCTCGAATAGTATAACTTGCCACTTGGTTTTCTAGCTTAGCGATTTCCCCTTTTCCCGTTTCGATCATTCCCAAACTCTGGAATTTTTCTCCTTCGGCTTTGTTCATTTTCTCGCTGTATTCCTGGTCTACTCCGCGCAATTCAATTTTCGTATTTTGAATCTCTT
>JAGWUO010000332.1 GCA_028868395.1 Cytophagales bacterium
GCAGGCACCTGCACCCCAGCCCAAGTCCAAAAATCAAAATGCACTGCTACTGGCTCTATCAAGAAATCCAAGGCAGTCATCAGACCTGCTCCTATCGCCGCTTTACTTATTTTCCCCGCGATATTCCACTCTTCTACTAATGCACTTGTCGCTAACACTAAAACTAACCAATTCAAACCGATGGTGATGGGCACCTTGATTAATTGGAACCCTAGTGTTTTTCCATAGCTATAGACTCCGAAAATTTGACCAGTCCTAACTCCTTGCACTTCTAAATACCACGCTGCAATGGCTAATAGCCCTAAAAATAGATATGCTTGAAACGAGGGTTTTGGGAAATATACGACGCAGATAAAGGCAGTAAACCAAAGCGTCAAAGGCACCAGAGAGACAAACAAAGCAGAAGTGGCAGGTAAATGCATCCCGAATAATCCGGCAGCATACAAGACAATCAAAAAACGTTTCAGAAATACGGGATTCATGCGATGATTTTCTAAACAAATGTACAGAAAATTAACAAAAAATGCCCCAGTATTTCTACTGAGGCATTTTGGGCGGATGATGGGATTCGAACCCACTACCCCTGGTACCACAAACCAGTGCTCTAACCGAGTGAGCTACAACCGCCATTTGGGTCTGCAAAAATACGCAAAGCTTCCAATATTGCAAAAGAAAGCCGAAAAAAACGGGAGAATTTTCATTCTCCCGTCCTAATCAATTATTTCTGAGCTGCTTGGTAACGCGCTTCCGCTTTGTTCCAATCAACTACACTCCAGAAAGCGTCAATGTAATCTGGACGCTTGTTTTGGAATTTCAAGTAGTAAGCATGCTCCCAAACATCTAATCCGATAACTGGAAAGCCTTTTACGTCTGCCACATCCATTAATGGATTGTCTTGGTTAGGCGTGCTGGAAACCGCTACTGATCCATCTTTCTGGGCTACTAACCAAGCCCAGCCTGAACCGAAACGCGTTAAACCTGCTTTCTTAAATTCTTCTTTAAAGGCATCAAAAGAACCGAATTTTGCATCGATTGCTTTCGCTAAGGTACCCACTGGTGCACCACCGCCATTTGGCGATAAGATATTCCAGAATAAATCGTGGTTAAAGTGACCACCGCCGTTGTTACGAACGGCTGGAGATAAGGTAGAGATGGAAGTGAATAATTCTTCTAAGGACTTTCCTTCTAACTCCGTTCCAGCTACCGCTGCGTTCAAATTCGTCACGTACGCATTGTGGTGACGATCGTGGTGAATTTCCATCGTTAATGCATCGAAATGCGGCTCTAACGCATTATTTGCATACGGCAAGGGGGCTAATGTAAATGACATAGTAGTATAATTTAAATGGTGAATGGTAAGTGGTAAATGGTGAATGATGGTGGCCTTTCATTGACCATTCATCATTTACCATCTACCATTTTATTAGCGTCGCATGGAAAAGAACTCCTTTAATAGTTGTTCTGATTCGTTTGCCAAAACTCCTCCAACAATCTCTGTCTTCGGGTGTAATATTCCTTTTCCTAATTTTTCAAAACCGCGCTTCTCTTCTGAAGCACCGTACACTAAACGCCCTAATTGTGACCAATAAATGGCCCCTGCACACATCAGGCAAGGTTCCAAGGTCACGTAAAGCGTGCAATCTTTTAAATATTTAGCACC
>JAGWUO010000333.1 GCA_028868395.1 Cytophagales bacterium
TCCGCGGACATCATTTTTCCTTCATCGCGCATCGAGTCTCCCGTGATTTTACCTTCACTGTTTAAGGAGGCGGCTCTAATATTAGAGGCGGTGAATCCAGGACAAGCGATTAATACATGGACCCCCGTTTCTAATAACTCCGTTCTTAGCGCTTCTAAGAAACCATTCATCGCGAATTTAGAAGCGGAATAACCTGTTCTTACTGGAAGTCCGCGGTAGCCGGCGATGGAAGAAATACCAATGATTCCCCCATTTACGGCTTTTATATGAGGTAATGCGGCATGGGTGGCGTAGACCGTCCCCCAAAAATTAATGTCCATTACTTGCTTCAACACGTTTATATCAACGGTTTCAAACATGGATCGCATCGAAATGCCTGCATTATTGATAAGAAGGTCAATTCTTCCATATAACTGCATAACCTTTTCTACCATTGAGCGGGTTTGCTCCTCTGAGGCTGAGTCGCAGACGATACCTTTGACAGCTATACCTGCAGCATGTAACTCTGCTTCTGCTGCCTTCAGATTTTGCTCATTTCTACCTGTGATGATGATCTTAGCTCCTTTTCTGCCGTATTCAAAGGCTAATGCTTTTCCGATGCCAGAGCTAGCTCCCGTGATGATAACTACTTGATTCTCCATGTGAATTAATTTCCTTGCGAAGTTAAGGTTTTATCTTGAATTGGTTGGCTTGCCCATATAAAGCCGTATTTTTGTGCACATTTTTAGCAGCATGAGTAAGAAAAAAGAAAAGAAAGCCCCTGTGGTGTTGGAGCAAATTGCGATTTTAGATTTTGCCGCTGAGGCAAAGTGTATTGCCAAAGTAAACGATGAAGTGATTTTTGTTCAAGGCGCTGTTGCTCCTGGCGATATCGCTGATTTACGTATTTTGAAGTCCAAAAAAAGCTTCAAACAAGCCCAAGCCATTAACATTCAGCCGCTTTCGAAACACCGCACAGACGTAGCCTGTAGTCATTTTGGCATTTGTGGTGGTTGTAAGTGGCAACATGTTTCTTACGAAGCTCAAACAGCCTTTAAAGCGCAACAAGTCAAGGATAATTTGACCCGCATCGCCAAAGTGAAATTACCTGAATTTCAACCCATTTTAGGTTCTGAGGAGACTTATTACTACCGCAATAAATTGGAATTTACTTTCTCTTGTGCGCGTTGGCTGACAGAGGATGAAATAGGAAAAGAAGATTTAGGATCGATGAATGCCCTAGGATTTCACGTCCCTGGCCGTTTTGATAAGATTTTACCGGTCGATCATTGTTATTTACAACCTGATCCATCCAATGCCATTCGCAATGGAGTACGTGATTTCGCTGATGCGAATGGAATTTCCTATTATGAATTAAAAAATCAAAAAGAAGGTGCCTTACGTAATCTCATCATCCGAAATACGGTAACAGGCGAATGGATGGTGACCGTTCAGTTTGCTTATGCTACGGAAGAGGAAATTAAATTGGTTATGGAGTACGTAAAGTCAACATTTCCGATGATCACTTCTTTAAATTATGTGGTTAATCAAAAAGGGAACGACACTTTTCATGATTTAGAAGTCGTTTGCTACCAAGGAAAACCTTTTATGGTCGAAACGATGGAGGATTTGAAGTTCCAAATTGGCCCAAAATCCTTC
>JAGWUO010000334.1 GCA_028868395.1 Cytophagales bacterium
GAGTTCAATTGCTTTCCGTCCGATTTCTTGAAAGTATAAAGACCTGTTTTCTCATCATAGAATTCAGATGAAGCGGCATCCATGGCGATGAAGATTTCCTCACCTGGCTTATAACCTGCTTTTTCGATCGATTGCAATACGATTTCAATTGCTTCTTCGTTCGACTTGATGTTTGGTGCAAAACCACCTTCATCACCTACGTTAGTTGAATAACCTTTGGACTTCAACACACCTTTCAATGCGTGGAAAACCTCCGTACCCATACGTAAAGCTTGAGAGAATGACTCCGCTTTCGCTGGCATTACCATGAATTCTTGGAAGTCAATCGAGTTGTCCGCGTGAGAACCACCGTTTAAGATGTTCATCATCGGAACTGGTAACGTGTTAGCATTAACGCCACCGATGTAACGGTATAAAGATAAACCAGCTTCTTGTGCTGCTGCTTTCGCAACCGCCATAGAAACACCTAGGATCGCGTTAGCGCCTAATTTACCTTTGTTAGGAGTTCCGTCTAATTCGATCATGATGTTATCGATCATGTTTTGTTCAGACACTTCTAAACCCCAAAGTTCTTCAGCAATCGCCGTATTTACGTTCTCAACTGCTTTTAAAACACCTTTACCAACGTATACTGATTTGTCTTCGTCACGAAGTTCAACTGCCTCGTGGATACCTGTAGAAGCTCCAGATGGAACTGCTGCACGTCCAAAAGCACCGTCTTCGGTCTTGATATCCACCTCGATCGTTGGATTTCCGCGTGAATCTAAAATTTGTCTTGCGTGTACATACTGTATTGCACTCATCGTATAATATTTATTGTGATTAACTGAATTACTAATTATTGCATAAATTGCCCTGCAAAATAACGCTTTTTTGCCTAATTCCGTATTAAGAGATGATAAAAAGTATTTCGACATGCCTTGCGATGGCTTTCGTATCCCTACTGAGCCTCAACACGTTCGCTCAAGTTTTGGACGTAGATGGCTTCGAAAAGAAGATTCAGCAGACGCCTAACGCTTATTTGCTGGACGTTCGGACTTCGGGCGAATTTGGCGGAGGACATTTGCCAAAGGCGATGAACATCGACTTTCGTTCCCCCGATTTCAGCGCCAAGGTTGCGCAACTTTCCAAAGATAAACCGGTTCTTATCTATTGTCTTTCTGGCGGTCGTTCGGCACAAGCAGCTGAGCAAATGCGCGCGGCTGGATTTCAAGTAACGGAAATGAAAGGGGGCTATTTAAAATGGACGACTCGTCTGAAGCCTTTAGAGGGAGTACCCGATGTGAAGCATGATGCGGCTTGGAATTTGGCAGACTTCAAAAAAGAAATCGCTTCATCAGATGCTGTTGTGGTCGATTTTTATGCCAAATGGTGTGCGCCATGCCTTAAAATGATGCCCATCGTCGATAAGCTAGCCGAAGAATTCAAAGGCCGCGTAACGGTTTTAAAGGTCGAAGCGGACGGCAACCAGGCCATCATGCAAGCCTACGGGATAGACGAAATCCCGAGTTTCATCGTCTTCTCCAAAGGGGAGTTGATCACTAAAACATCGGGATTCCGGGAAGAGGCCGCGTTAAAAGAACTCTTTACTGCGACCAAGAAGTAGGCTGACGCTCCCAACGGTGC
>JAGWUO010000034.1 GCA_028868395.1 Cytophagales bacterium
CTGCACCCCCTTCAGCACCACCTTCGATTTTTTCGATGATGACATTTCCTGGCTTGTCTGACATACGGGAGTGTGATTTATTCACATCCACCCGAATGATTTTTTTCTTACCACCTGATGTGGTTACGTTGATATCCAAGGAGTCAGTCAATTTTTTTAATTCAGCATCTGCCTGATCTAAATCGCTGAATTTTTTCTCGATGATACGTTCTTTGCCGTTTTCGCTGATAACAACTTTAACGGTTGCTTCTTTTTTTTCTTGTGCGAAAGCAGATGTAGAAAGGCATGCGGCTAACGCGGTTACAAATAGGTATTTCATAAATTTTGGTTTTTGATCCGGTGCAAACTTACGAAAAGCATCTATTTACTAAATGTTAAAGAGTGTTAATGTGATGAGCGGCTGCTATTTATCCCTTACATTTGCAAAGAATTTTTGCCCTATGTCAAAACGAAAAATACGCTTACTGATTGCTTTGATGTCTTTTGCCCTATTAGGTTTAATTGGGTTTCAGGCATATTGGTTGCGTTTTATGTTAGAGACGAAACGAGAGAATTTTGCCAAAGATGTGCGCAATAGCCTCGAGCAAGTGGTCAGAAAGCTGGAGAAGCAAGAGATTTTGGTTCTAGCGGAACGCCAAAAAAATTTCGAAAGCATTGCCACTAAAAAGGCGAAACCTAAGCCTACTCCAGCCTACATCCCAGATCCCATTATTCAAGACGAACACCCAGTCTTAACTCAACAACGTCAAGACGTCATTTTTGTTCGCAAATCCTTTATGTTGCCGGACGGTCAATTAGCAGAAGTGACAGAAGAATATACGGTAGACGAGGATCCAGAGGAGGTTCGTCAACGGATCCAGGTTGAAAAAGAAATGAACCGAATATTGAAGCGAGAGCAACAAAAAGTCTTGAAAAAGATGCGCCGTCGTTCAAATCGCGCTATTCAAAACCTGGGAGATCGCCAGGCACAGATGCAAGCTAAATTAGTCCAGGAGAAATCTGAGCGCCAAGATTTAGAGAAAGTGCTTCAAAAAACGCAGTTAGCGAAAGAAGTATTTTCTGATTTCTTATTCAAGGAAAGACCCATACTTCAACGCATTCAACCGGGCTATTTAGACAGTTTAATTCGGAAAGAATTAGCGGATAAAGGGGTTAGTCTAAGTTATTCTTTTGGGATTCAAAGTGCACCTAAAACATGGACTTACACCTCTTCTCCAGAAATTAAACAACAAAAAGCGGTATTTGAGGCGGCCTTATTCCCCAATGACATCCACCCCTCTAAAAATGTGTTGAAGATTTATTTCCCAGACAGTGGCACGTTTATTTGGCAAACAATGGGACTTAGTTTAGCTGGTTCCGGTCTGCTATTATTAGTGATGATCGGTTGTTTTTATTTCGCCGTCTTGACGATTCTTCGTCAAAAGAAATTAGCCTTAGTGAAGAATGACTTCATTAATAACATGACCCACGAGTTTAAAACGCCTATTACGTCAATCTCGTTAGCGACTCAGTTATTGCAGGAGGAATTGAAGCCAGGAAAGAATGAGTCAATGCTGCGCTATTTGGGAATCATCAAAGAAGAGAATACCCGTTTAGGTCAACAAGTGGAACGTGTATTGCAAACGGCCCAAATGGAGCGGGAGGAAATCAGCCTTAAACGGAAGTCCGTGGATCTGGCAGCCCTTATTCAACATGTGGCGGAGATTAATGGACCATTATTGGATTCGGTTAATGGGGCTTTATCGCTTCATTTAGCAGATTTGCCCCCTTACATTTCCCTCGATGAAGTACACCTATCCAATGTCTTGAATAATTTAGTGGACAATGCGGTGAAATATAGTCCAGCGAATCCGAAGGTTGAAATCTATGCAAATCAGCAAGATCAAGGCGTTTTGATTTCGGTGATAGATCAGGGAATGGGCATGCCTAAAGAAGCATTAAGCAATATTTTTGATGCCTTTTACCGCGTACCTACCGGAAACGTACATAACGTCAAAGGTTTCGGTTTAGGTCTTAGTTACGTGAAGAAAATCGTGGAAGCCCACGGAGGAAAAGTGAACGTGAAAAGTAAATTAGGAGAAGGAAGTACATTTGAAATTTATTTGCCCTATGTCAAAGACGCCTGAAATTTTAGTTGCTGAGGATGATCCCAATTTGGGATTATTGTTAACGGAATTCTTGAAGAAGAAAGGTTACGCTGTTTCTTGGGCCCAGAACGGGGACGAAGCGCTTGATCTTTTCGTGAAGGGAAATTTCGATTTATGTCTGTTAGACGTGATGATGCCGAAGAAAGACGGGTTCTCTTTGGCCAAAGACATCAGAGCAAATCACCAACAAGTGCCCATCATTTTCTTAACGGCAAAGTCGATGGAAGAAGATACCTTACAAGGCTTTAAAGTAGGGGCGGATGATTACTTAACTAAGCCCTTTTCCATGGAGGTTTTAGTCGCACGAATGGAAGCCATCCTGCGCAGAAGCCATTCAGATAAGTCTGTGCCTAGTTTAGCGGACGAAATTGCTTTAGGAAATTACACCTATATTCCTGGGAAAATGCGTTTGAGCATTGGCGATACTGAATTGAAGTTTACGCCTAAAGAGAACGAGTTAATGAAGCTTTTGTGCGAGAATCTGGGTCGTCCGGTGAGTAGAAGTTATGCGTTGAAACTGATTTGGGGAGATGATACGTATTTCAATGCGAGAAGTATGGACGTGTATATGACTAAACTGCGCAAGATGCTAAAAGAAGACCCTCGCGTCCAGCTTTTGAATCTGCATGGCGAGGGTTTCCGATTGAGTGTTGAAGGGCTCTAATTAATATGCGTAAAGCCTGTATAAGGGACTAATACCTCTGGAATCTTGATTCCGTCGGGTCCTTGATTGTTTTCTAAGATGGAAGCCACGATGCGAGGTAGGGCCAAAGCCGATCCATTCAACGTATGGCACAAAATCGATTTTCCATCGATTTTCGTTCTCAACTTCAAGCGATTTGCTTGGAAGGTTTCGAAATTACTGACTGAGCTTACCTCTAACCAACGGTTTTGGGCACCTGACCAAGCTTCCATGTCATAGGTTAGGGCCGAGGCAAATCCCATATCTCCACCGCATAAACGCAAGACGCGGTAGTGCAAGCCAAGCTTTTGAAGTAATCCCTGTACGTGTAGTGACATTTCTTCTAGAGCCGCATATGAGTTTTCAGGCTTGTGGATTTGAACAATCTCAATCTTATCGAATTGATGCAAGCGGTTCAAGCCACGTACGTGTGCTCCCCAAGAACCTGCTTCGCGACGGAAACAAGGCGTGTGGCCCACATTTTTGATGGGTAATTCTTTTTCATTGACGATAACATCCCGGTACAAGTTCGTGATAGGCACTTCAGCCGTAGGAATTAAAAATAAACCTTCCTCTTTAGTGACATACATTTGGCCTTCCTTATCCGGCAATTGTCCTGTCCCAAAACCCGAATCTTCATTAATTAAGATGGGAGGTTGAATCTCATAATAACCCGCTTTGATCGCCTCATCTAAGAAAAAGTTAATCAATGCGCGTTGTAAACGAGCCCCTTTTCCCTTGTAAACAGGGAAGCCAGCACCCGTAATTTTATTTCCTAAATCGAAATCGATGATGTCGTATTTCTTGATCAAATCCCAGTGAGGCTGTGCATCTGCCGGGAGCTCAGGTGCTGAACCCCAAGTCAATACGACTTCATTGTCATCCGCCGTTTTTCCTTGTGGCACAGAACTATGTGGAAGGTTGGGAAGGGTAACTAATAAATCGGTTAACTCTTTCTCTGCTGCTTTGGCAGCCTCTTCCATCTCCTTAATCGAAGCTTTCAGCGCAGAAGTCTCTGCCCGTTTGCTTTCGGCTAATTCTTTTTGTCCGGATTGCATTAATGCCCCAATTTCTTTCGCCGCTGCATTTGATTTCTCTAAAGCGGATTCCGCTTGTTGCAAAAGAGCTTTGCGTTGATCGTCTTGTGCGATCAATTTGGCTACGATTTCTGCAGCATTCGCAAAATGCTTCTTCTGTAAACCAGCGATGGTGGTTTCTTGATTCGCGCGAATAAAGGGTAAAGTTAACATAGCTCGGTTTTTAGAAAAGTCCTTCGTTTAATGCGTTTAATGCGTCATTTTTGTGAGAAGCATCCACTAATAAAGAGATATTGTGCTCTGAAGCGCCATACGAAATCATTCGAATAGGAATCTTTTTGATTGCCTCTAATACCTTAATGGCAATACCCTCTTTATCGGCCCAGAAGTTACCCACGATACAAACAATTACCTGGTTCATATCTGGATCTTCCAATTCAGCGAATTCACGTAATTCGCTCATAATAGCATCCAAATGCGTCGTTTGGTCGATCGTTACACTCACAGAAACCTCTGAAGTCGTGATCATGTCTACCGGCGTTTTGTATTTTTCAAACACTTCAAATACGCGCTTTAAGAAGCCATAAGCATTCAGCATACGCGTCGAGTGAATATAAATCGCCGTGATATTATCTTTTGCAGCAATCGCTTTAATCTCTACATCAGTCGATTTTTCTGAAATCAAAGTACCAAAAGCACTTGGCTCCATCGTATTTTTCAACCGAACCGGAACTCCTTTCAATTTTGCCGGTGTAATCGTGCTTGGGTGTAGAATTTTAGCTCCAAAATAGGCTAATTCTGCCGCCTCAGCGAACGATAATTCGCGGATAGGGAAGGTGTTCTTTACAATACGCGGATCGTTGTTGTGCATTCCGTCGATATCTGTCCAGATCTGCACTTCCTCCGCCTGAATCGCACCGCCAATCAAAGAAGCCGTATAATCCGATCCACCGCGCTTCAAGTTATCCACTTCCCCAGCTGGGTTACGGCAGATAAATCCTTGGGTTACGAAGATTTGCTTGTCCTTCACAGGAGCAAGAACTGAGGCTAATTTTTGTTCGATAACCGCCAAGATGGGTTCGTTATCTTCATCAATCACCATAAAGTCCAATGCAGGCAATAAAGCAGAATTAACACCTTCTTCTTGTAAAAAGGCTTCGAAAATTTGAGTAGACAACAATTCGCCTAGAGCGACCATTTCTTTTTCCTGCTTCACTGTATAAGGCGAAGTAGCGATTAGGCTATCAATGAAGGTAAACTCCTTAGCTACAATGGCTTGGCCTTTTCCAAGACCTGCCGGAGTGCTGTATAATTCGGTTAAGAATTGATCGTAATGCGCACGTAATTCGCTTGCTTTTGCTTTTGCCTCTGTCGGATTACCTGCATTGAGCGATTCTGAAATCGATAGCAGGGTATTCGTACTGCCAGAAAGAGCAGAAAGTACAACGATTTTGGGTTGGCCATCTTCCGTAATTAGTTGACGGATAGACTTCATTCTCTCGGGTTTTCCTACGGAGGTACCTCCAAATTTCCAAACTTGCATATATTCTCGTATTATATTCCTAACATTTTGATGGCTGTAATGGCCGCCTCATCGCCTTTATTTCCGTGTTTGCCGCCTGCGCGATCCATGGCTTGTTCTTGCGTATTGGGAGTTAAAACCCCGAAAATCACCGGCTTGTCATATTTCAAACTCACATTCGTGATCCCATCCGCCACCGCTTGGCAAATGAAATCAAAGTGCCGCGTTTCTCCTTGAATCACACAGCCTAAACAAATGACTGCATCAATATTCGCCTGTTGCGCCATCTTTTGAGCACCAAGGCTTAATTCAAAACTGCCAGGGACTTTGGCACTAATAATGTTTTCCTCCTTCGCCCCATACTTCAATAGCGTATCATAAGCCCCAGTATACAAAGCGTGGGTCACTTCGGTATTCCATTCAGACACGACAATGGCAAAGGTATTACCCGAAACATCTGGCAAGTTATCGGTGGTAAAATCGCTTAAGTTTTTTAACGCTGAAGACATAAAAAGGGGTTAAAAAAACAAGGGATAAAAGCTCAAGCTCTTATCCCTCATCCTATAATCTGTTCTAAAAATTATTCAGAGATAGAGCTTTCTAAGATCGCTTTGTATTTCTTCGCAGGGATCGATTCAGCCGATTGACCGTATTTCTCTACGATGATGGAATACGTATCCACTGCTTCTTTCACTTGTTTATTTGCTTCGTAAGCGTTCGCTAATTTCAACAAATAAGTAGGTGTGAAGAATTTGTTTGGCTTGTACTCTGAGGCTTTCTTGTAGTAATCGATTGCATCAGCGAATGATTTCTTTTCAGCATACGCATCCCCGATTAACGAGTAAGCACGTGCCTGAACTAATAAATCCGAGCTCGAGAAGTTTTTCAATTTCTCGATAGACTGATCGAATTTACCTTGCTTTAACAACGTAATACCTAAATATAGATCAGCTAAGTTTTGTGTATTTCCACCAAACTCATCCGAAACTTTCGCTAAATCTTTCGCTGCAGCCGCTAAAGAATCTGATTCAAAAGCGTAAACCGCTTTGAATAATTTCTTTTCGCCTTCTGCATCTTGCGTTGTGGAATACCATTGGTAACCGAAATAAGCCGCAATAAGTAGGACTACTCCTCCTAAGATTGTTGCAACACTAGATTTATTTTTTTCTACTAGCTCAGTCACTTTAGAAACTTCTTGTTGAAGCGCTTCTGGGCTCTCAATAATCTCAATCGATTCTACTTTTTCTTTCTTTGCCATAAGGGTCATTAATTCATTTGGCAGATTGTTATAGGTGCCAAAGGACTGCAAAATTATAAAATCTCTTTCATTTTTATCCATATAAATGGAATCTTTTGCATTTTATTTTTCAAATTTGAGATAAATAATCCTCTATGTCCTTTAATCGCGCTGACCAACTCCTTAAACTCAATGATCCTTTTGATATTTGTATCATTGGGGGCGGTGCATCGGGAGCAGGTGTAGCTTTAGATGCCACTTTACGTGGTTATAAAGTGCTCTTGATCGAAAAGGGGGATTTTGCCTGCCAAACCTCGTCTAAATCGACTAAATTAGTACATGGCGGTGTTCGGTATTTGGAACAAGCGGTTCGAAATTTGGATTGGCATCAATTCAAAATGGTATACAAAGCCTTGCATGAACGTAAGACTTTATTAAAAAATGCACCTCACCTAGCTCATCCACTCGGATTGTTGACTCCCTGCTATACCCGTTGGGAAAGATGGTATTACCGAATCGGGATGTGGTTATATGATAAAATATCCGGAAGTACGAACTTGAAATCAAGCCGTGGTTTGAGCAAAAAAGAAATCCAGTCGGAGTTTCCATCAATAGAGTCTCACCATTTGAGAGGTGGCGTTTTATATTATGATGGCCAATTGAATGATGCTCGTTATGCCTTAGCGATTTTAAAAGAAGCGGAGCGATTAGGGGCTTGCATCTTGAATTATGCGCGTCTGGACTCCTTTGAATTAGGCCAGAAGAGTCTCAAAATCAAGAAAGTCGTTTTTACCGACCTCCGCTCAGGAAGCAAGTACACGATTCCTGTAAAAGCGGTTGTCAATGCCACCGGGCCATTTACGGATGCTGTGCGTGCGCTTGCAAACCCGCGTTTGAAACCTCGAATGAAGGTGAGTCGCGGTGCCCACATCGTTTTGCCGGCTGAGTTTTGGCAAGGAGAAACAGCCTTGTTGATTCCCAAAACGGACGATGGGCGTGTTATTTTCGTCATACCTTGGCGTGGTTCAGTCCTCGTAGGGACGACAGATGACCCCGATACTTTATCAGAGACCCCTGTTATTCTAGAAGCTGAAAAGGAATACCTGATTTCTTATTTTAATCGCTACTCGGCTAAAAAAGCTAGCTTGGAGGATATCAGCGCCACGTTTGTAGGCCAAAGACCCCTCTTACAAGTTCAGCTCGATTCTGCTCTGAATACCGACACCAAATCTTTAGTGCGTGATCATGAGGTAGAGGTAGACGGGCGTTCGAAATTAGTGAGTATTATGGGTGGCAAGTGGACAACCTACCGAGTGATGGCTTCCGATACGTTAGATGTGTTGGAAAAGGAAGTGTTACACCTGTCTGCAACGCCTTGTTTAACGAAAGAACATTCACTAATTCCACTCACTTCAGTGGAGTTGCCTGTAGGTATCCCTGAGGATATCGCTGCGCATTTAACAGAACTCTACGGACCCGCAGCCGGAGAAGTGTACGCCTATGGAGCTGATCGCTTAATCTCTACTGAACCTTATCTTGCTGGGGAGTTAACGTACTTGAAGGAGCATGAAATGGCGGAGACGTGGGAGGATGTATTGGCGCGTCGTTGGGGG
>JAGWUO010000335.1 GCA_028868395.1 Cytophagales bacterium
ATTCACCTGTAATGCTTCTTGAAGGCTATGGCAATGAATACAAACAAGAGCCACTTCTGGTTCTGGTAGATCCAATAAGTTTAATTTCATGGCATGTACTACCGCCAATGTCCCTTCTGATCCTGCGATTAATTTGGAAAGATTGAAGGGTTCGCCTTCCGGATGAAAGGGCTGCATTTCCAATAAGGCATCCAAGGCATAGCCCGTATTTCTACGTTTGATAGCCTTTTTAGGAAACTTCTCCCGAATTAAAGTTTGAATTTCCGGGTTATTTAGCATTCGGTGAATCTCGCGATAAATCTTTCCTTCTAAATTTTGAAGGGTAGTCTTGTGGTAGAATTCTTCGCGCGTCAAGGGATGCGTATGAATCTCAGTACCATCGGATAAAAAGGCGCGTGTTTCCAAAATATGATCCCGCACGGACCCCCAAACCATACTATGCAATCCACAGCTATTATTACCCAGCATTCCACCTAGTAGGGCGCGATTTGCCGTAGATGTTTCTGGCCCAAAAAACAAATCAGCTGTCGCCAAATGTTTGTTTAAATCATCTCTGACGATTCCTGGTTCGATCCAAACCGATTTCTCTTTTCTGTTTAGTGATATGACTTTTCCTAAAGCAGAAGAGATTTCCATGACGATACCATCACCTACCACCTGACCTGCTAAGGAAGTCCCAGCACCTCTTGGAATTATTCCGGTCTTTGCTTGTGAGGCAAATTGAATCAGTCGCTTGATGTCTTTTATGGAGGCGGGAATCGCTACCGCCGCTGGTTTAACTTGGTACACGGAGGCATCAGTTGCATAAATACGCTTAGCTATTTGCGAGTTTTGGCTCTCGTCAAAAAACAGCTGACCCTCAAAATGGTCTTTTAACAAACGTACTTCGTAATTGCTCCAGCTCATAATTCCAAAAGGAAAAGTGAAATTACAAAATCCAATCTTACCTTCATATTGCCATTCAAAGTTTATACGCTCTGTTCATAAAAAGCAAGCGTATTTCTAGGGATTAATTTTCTAAATTTGAGTTCTAGCAAAATCCTATGAAGTTTTTAATCCAAGTTTACGAGAGTTTGATCTTTGCCTACCAGGCCTTGCGATCCAATATTATGCGCACGACCTTATCCCTTTTAGGTGTAAGTGTGGGGATTTTTGCCATAGTTGCCGTATTTACGGCCGTGGATTCATTAAATAAGAACATTCGTTCTGAGATTGATTCTTTTGCTGGTTCCGGTGTATTGTATGTGGGAAAATGGCCTTGGATTATGCAAAATAACTATCCCTGGTGGAAATATTTGAATCGCCCTGAGATGAAATATTCAGAGTTTCAATTTTTGAAGGACAATTTGAAGTCCGCCAAAGCCATTGCGATTATAGACAATGGTCGTTCTGCTTCAGCGACAAAGGGAAGCTCCAGTATGGATGTGAATATGACGGGAGCGAGTTACGATTATAATCAAATCACGAGCGTTCCTGTGCAGTTTGGCCGTTATTTCTTACCGATAGAATCGGAGAATGCGTTAAATGTAGTGATTATAGGGGCCAAAGTCTCAGAAAACCTACAAGC
>JAGWUO010000035.1 GCA_028868395.1 Cytophagales bacterium
TTTGAAAATTCGGCATGGGTTCTATAGTTAGGACCCATAAAAATGCGAGCATAGATTCGAATCACCGCTAATCCATCCAGGATAAAGCTTAGTGATACGATGCTTGCTAAAATAAATTGATCTTCATGAATATGCGAAAAGATTAAATCTTCGCCTATGAAAGTCGGTGTAATAGGGAAACCAGTCAGGCCTAAACAGGCTAGCAAGAAGATGAGCGCTATCTTAGGATGGTTTTCGGATAATCCTTGAAAGCGGTTTAATGTGATTTTCCCCTCTTGCGCAAACAAGCGTTGTAAGCAAAGATATCCTATTAAGCCAGCGACCATAATTCCTGATAAATAAAGCACTGATTCGAAAGAATCAAACTTCTCATTTAAGGAAATGGCTAAGGCAATCCAGAAGTGATTCATGATCACTAAAATCCAGCTTAGACGAATGCTTTTTCGTTGGGTAAAGGATTTAAATACAAGAATTAGACCAATTCCCGCGAAAATGATTGGTAACCAGTGAAGGGCACTTTCATTCATTTGATTTTGGTTAATTAAATAATAACTAATGCCAAAAGCTGGGACGAAATAGGCGATTAAACGTTTTCCGTTCAGGAAATTCAATTTATTGCCTGCCCATTTCATTGGATTCCACAGGTATTGGTACATCATCGAATCTAAATTCCATTCCTTCAAACAAAGCACATAGAGTGTATTGCGCAATTTCTGTGGCAATATGCCTTCAATCGATTTAGCACGCGGCTCGAAATGATAGAATTGTTCTCTAATTAAATAGGATACCACCGACGGCGAAACCAATAATTGATAGGTTCGTAAGAACGCATTACCCGCAAAATGGAACAAGGCTAATTTCTCAAAACCAAGAGATACCTCGATGAAAATTAAGCCTATTTGGGCAATGGAGGCATACGCAATCTGGCTTTTCACCGACGATTGAACTCGGGCGATTCCCGTAGCCACTAAGGCTGTCAATAAACCCAAACCTGCAATTAGGATTCGAACGGAGGTTTGATTCTCCCAAAAAGGAAACGTTCTTAGCAATAAGAAAACCCCAATATGCACCGATAGCGATCCATAAAAGATGGCCGATGAAGGCGTAGGGCCTTCCATTGCACGTGGTAACCAGGAAGAGAACGGTAATTGAGCTGATTTTGCGGTGGCAGATAATAGAAACATCAGCGAGATAAACACCCCTATCAAACTGTGCGTTTGCAAGTGTTCGTGAACAAGTTCCGCATTGTTTAATTGGAAAAACGTGATGTTTTGCCCCCATAAATGGTGACTAGCCCACATCGCTAAAATAATACCCACGTCCCCAATTCTGTAAATAGAAAATACTTTCACGGCATTCTTCACCGGTAAATAACGTTCACGGTAGAAAGAAATCAACAGGAAAGAGGAAATGCCGAGGATTTCCCAACCGATGAAAAGCGTTTCTAAGTTGCCTGAAAGCGTCGTTAAACAATAACCCACGTAAAAGAACAGTGTGGTGTTGAAAAAGCGCTTGTAGCCAGCCTCTCGGTGCAAATAATAGCGAGAGTACAAGGTCACCATAAAGGTTAATATGGCTCCCACGAGTAAATATACCGCTGTTATTTTGTCGAACAGAAAATCAATTTGGAATACATATTCTTCGTTTTTAAAGAGGATGATATCCTTAATTTGAATGGTTTCTGCGCCAGTAAATAGCCAATAGCCAATGAATAATGTTGTGATACTTAATTGAATGGCTAAGGTGCTAAAGGCCGTGACAGAAATGAGTGTCTCGTTCTTTTTTGGTAAAATTAAACTCACCAAAAATCCGAAAATAGGCACCCAGATAAATAAATGAAGGGTTAAATTCATGGTAGGATTAATTTTGATTAATTAAATAAACAGGGAAGTTATCTTGCGAAGAGGCTAATAATTCATCCAAGTTATCAATCTCTTGGATATCCTTCGTTAACGGTTCATAAGGCTTGAACTCCCCTTTTTCGAAAACATACAGTTCTTTCGTTTCGGGATGAATTGAAACGAGTTTGACCCAATCATTGATGAACCACTCGTAGGTTTCTTCCGCCTTTTGGATGGTTTTCAATACGATTTCAGGGAAATGCTCGACGATTAACAACAAACGAACTGGGTCGTGTACCTCGGTCATTTGAGCCGGTAAACCGGGTCTCAAATCACCATCTATACCATTCGCGACCCCAAATAGCCCCATCACATTATGAGGCAATTTTGTTCCTGCACCCAATTTTTCACCATCAACCCGTGAGAAATAATACTCCAAATTGATACCTCCACACACAGGTGCAGCTGCTTTCAAAATGTTGAATAAATACGTTCCATCTGGATCCACGCGGTAATCAAAAGAATTCAAGAACGAACGACGGTCTAAGAAAACCCCTTTCGATAATTCTCTTCGTCCCACGATGCACAAGGCATTTGTTGCGTGATTTAGTTCAGGACGAGGTTCAAAGATGGAAACAGAACGGATTCTGATTTTCTCATGAATGTCACTTGCTCTCGCTGATGTGTCAATAGACTCGAAGCGTCTTGAACGTTCTTTGGCATTCATATCTAAGGCCTTGGCAAACAGTTTAACGTGTTCCGCGTGCTTGATTTTATAGTCCGCAAACGTAATTTGTTCATCATAGAAAACGACATCATCTCGCGTTGTATCTCGTAATCCACCCACAAAAACGGTTGTTTCTGGGATATTAATCCCCTTTTCTCTCAAGATGGCTCTAACTTCTGGCTTATTGGCCATCTGGCTGATCACACGCGCATTGACTGATCCAGCGCGTCCAGAACAAGCTCCACAATCATAGGCCGCATAATGCGGATTGTTTACCGAACTAGCTCCATGGCCAATGACATAAACGATGGGAGCAAAATTGTTCACTAAACCGATACTTTTCAGCAAGCTTTCGACTCTGACGGCCATTTCTTCGATTTGGAATCCTACTTGAAGCCCATTTTCCATGGCTTGGTAATCCACGCGAATGGTGGAGAATTTATCCACGTGCTTCAACGAAGACGCTGTCGCAGGACTCATTGAAGGTTTAAACAGATTCACAAATAGTTTCGCAGCTGACCAAAATCCTAGGGTTTGGCTAAAGAACCAACCCGAATAGAAATTGTGGCTGTGTTTCGAGAAATGAAGGTCTGTTCCTAACTTTTTCTCGCTTCCCTCCTCTTTGATTAAGTATTTAGGGGTAACGGGAGCGGGACAAAGTTTCGTATAAAACTTGCCACCTACTGGCTGATAGAAAAATTCTACGGAGAAGAAACCGGGTGTTCCAAACGTTTCACAGGCTGGATCTAAATTCTCTAAATGCCGTCTAAACGAACATTCGCGGTCATCAATGCAAAACATGGCCTGAAAACTCCTCGTATGCGGTTTAATGGAGTCAACCTTTTCCATTTGCAAGCCTTTTAAGACCTGATCATAGTATGACCATTCAAAGGCTTCTTGCCACAGACTTAATACGTCCATTTTTTCTGAATAGTCAATAGGGGCATGCAGAGGAATAATTTTCTCCGTTATGAAATTGCCCACTGGTGACCAAGTTTGGCCTAACTTATAGTTCAGTGCGTCCCACTCTAAGAGTAATTCAAATAGTATTAAGTCTTCTAATTTAATGAGACGGGTATCCAATAAGGTCTGAGGTAGATCCTCTACAGTAGAAACCATTCCTGACCATCCCTGGTGTGAAAATTGCTGATCATACAAGTATTGTTCATACAACGACTCGTTTTCTCCTACAATCTTCCAAAGCATCGAAGAAATAGTCGTCTCCGTATCCAACAATAATTTGCGTGTTTCTTTATGGTAAAAGATACTCGCGAAACTAGTGCTTTCTAAGGTGCGTAAGGCTTCTAAAAATGATTTGCCTTCTAATGGGAAATTCCAAATGGAAATTCCTTGGTCTAAAAAGCTACCAATGATTCTAAACAAGGTAGGATGAACTAAGGAATCTAAGTCAATTCCATAGGTTGTTTTCCAAATACCACGTAAAGCCCCTACTCGACCAGTTTCTATAGTAGGGTATTCTCCAAAGAGTAATTTACCCTTCCAAGCTTCAGCATTTCCTTTTTTCTGTTCTAGAACGCGTTCTAATACATCATCCGAGATTCGTCCTTCTTGATACATTGATCGAAAGGTCTCTAAGGGGAAATAGACTTGGTAACCTAGTTTAACATGCGCGGTTGCTAATGCTTCGTGAAACGAAAGGTTTTGAAAAGCATGCAACGTATTGTGATGCACAAAATCCATTAAGGGAGCTTGTGCCGGCAAAAAGTGTTTCAGTTCATGAATCACCTGATGCTCATTAAATGATTTATGCATAAAATGATAAGATCAAATCTAAGGTAAGGCAGATTGAATAAAGTATTGTGTAAACAATAAATAAAAACAGGTAGGTAATTCTACAGCCTTAGATTCCTAAATGTCAAGAAAATAGGTGTTTTGAAGAAGGCGAATGCCTTAGTAGGAATCCTAGTAAATGTACTAGAGATCGTCTTGTCAACAGGAAATAATAAGGAAGAAACTGGGTTTAAAGTAAAAGGAGTAAATAAATTATCGTCCTCATTCTCCCTTGTATCTTCTTCGAATAAAAAATCCATAAAACCATAGTCAGCTGACTCGGTTTTATGGATTTGTTGTGACTTTTCTTTTTGAATGGAAACTTGTACCCCATCCACTTGTACTTTCGACGCCATAGACGTCAAAAACAAGAGTGAGATAAACAACAAATATGTTTTGTTAAGCTTCATTTTTACAAATATACACTTATTTTAAAGATGAAAGGTATTCCACCACATCTCTAATTTCTCTTTTACTCATCAAGGAGCCCATGGGAGGCATACCTGACGGCAAGTTTTCTCTTGATTTAATGCGCGTAACGGGAATACGCAATGGTTCTGCGTCGTTTGTCTTTAATTGCACTAAATCATCCGTTTCAGATATAATCGAACCAGAAACTTCTTGGCCATCAGTCAATACCAAATTCGTGGTACCATAACCTGGAGAAATACGTGCACTAGGTTCGATAAGAGCCTGTAATAATTGCTCTCTTGTTAATCGTGAAGCCACTCCTTTTAAATTAGGACCCACAGTCGTACCCTCTCCTCCTACTATGTGACAACGAACGCATTGTACCGTTGAATTATAGTTAAATATATTTCTTCCTTCTGTCACAGAACCACCATACAAGGCTTCTTTGAATTCATCGGTTAACGTTCCTTTTACTTTAAGCGCATCCAATTTAGCCACTAATTTTTCTTCATTACTTGCCTCTACTGCCTCCATTAGGTCTAATTTAATTCCAGTAGGCAATTGATTATCAACCATTTTTTGAATTAAATCTGCAAAAATGGCTGAGGTATTAGCTGGTTTCATTTTGGCCATACTTTGAAGTAAAAATTGCTGCTCTGTGAGCGATCCTTTTTCGAAAATCGGTTTGGTGATAGCCGGTAATTCTGAGGCGCTTAATTCAATTTTATTCAAATTGCTTAAAGCGATACCGCGGACATTTTTGTCCTCATCGCTTATTCCTTTTTCTAATATCGTACCTAATTGAGGCGTTTGAAGTTCTGCCAAAGAACTCAATAATGCTGCCCTTACCTTTGCATTGGTATGATTTTTGAAAAGATTGATTTCTATCTCAGTAAACGCCTTCAACTGTAATTCTGCCACTAATTTAGCCGTTGCAATTAGTACATCAGGATTTTCTGAAGCGAAGAAGCCCGGGATTTTGGGTTGAATTCGAGCAATCACATCAGCAGGATTTCTTTCCAAAACGCCTCTGTGTCTACCATCCACTCGATCCATCACCGATGGATTTGCCCAGGAGCCTAATGTCGCGATTGCTTCCGCACGTAATACTTCAGAAATGCCAGTTCTTTCAGCATAAGCAATCAATAAATCAATTTCTTTTGCTGAACCCACACGTAAACATGCATTAATGGCTCTTCTCACAATTACTTCAGAGGTGAAACGTGTATCCGCTAAGGTCGCCGCTAACGGTGGCAATGCCGCAGGAATGGATTCATCATCATTAATAGCTCTTGCCGCTTCTGCTACGATGTATTCATCCGAATCTTGAAGGAATCCGGCAATTCCGGGGTGAGCTAAACGGCGTAATACAAGCACCGCCGCGATTCGCAAAGAGCGATTAGGCGAGTTCTGCAATGCTAACATTGGTTCCGCCTGCCCTATTCTACTTAAGGCTAAAACGGCAGCGTGACGCAAATACAAATCTTTGTCTGCATTCGTTTCGATTAATTTCAATAAAGATGGAATGGCTTTTTCTGTACGAATACGACCTAATGCCTGTGCTGCGAAGAAGGAAACACGTGGGTTAGTCGACGCCACTAATGGAATCAATTTATCTGAAGCAGATCCATCAAAAATATCCCCTACTACTTTCGCAGCCTGTGCTACAATTTCTTCATCTGAGTCTGCTAAAAGTGGTTGGATGGAAGCCGCTGCTTTGATTTGGCCTAATCCCCAAATTCCATGTACACGGGCTAATTGATTCTCTTTTTGTTGAACCGCTTTCTCGAAGATAGCTGTTGCTTTTCTTTCCGCTAGTTCATATTGCGCCTTTAGACGAACGCGTTGATCCGCATAGAATAACAAATCATAAAGTTGCGTCAAACTCTGTTTCGCATAATCCTGCTGGATATACTTCTTCGTTTGCTCACGTTCTGCTTTCAAATCATTCTCTTTCTCGTCCACATCGATTTTCCAGATGCGACCATAATTCTTTGTATCCCAGCCAAAAATCCAATCCGAAGCATATAATGCTCCTTCCGGACCGAAACGAATACCGGTAGGTAAAATCCCTTTTACTACATCTTCTTCTGATTTGAAGTCAAAAGAAGCTCCTTTCGGCTTTAAGTCAAATGACCAGATATGGGACATATTCGCATTTCCCACGAATTCCACCAAGAAGAATTTATTCGTCCAGCGCTTTCCTAAAGCTGTTCCAGGGTTCCAAAGCATCCCCGTAGGACCATTGTGGAAATTTCGAATCGGCGGAATGATGTAGGCCGCCTGCCCATCCCAGCGCGGGACATATAATTTCTCATCCATCCACACCTTGTAGGAATTATTCCGAGGATCAGTGTATTTACCATATTGCCAATTGGAGCGCCAGCCGGCATCTGAACCTTCTACCACATGCACTAAACGCTCACTTTCTCCTGGATGATCACCATCGTTATCGGAGCTGATTAAATTACCGTAGTTATCAAATACGAATTCGTGGGTATTGCGCAATCCGCTGGCATACACTTCAAATTCCGATCCGTCTGGGTTAGAACGAACGATGACGCCTGAGTTCGGATTTTTGTATTGCTTACCGTCTTTAGCCGTGATATTCGCACCAATATCTCCGATTTGCCAATAGATTTTACCATCTGGCCCTTCTGTCAATCCTGACATTCCATGACCACCAAAACCAATGTGAACGGCATAACCGGTCGAAATAGACTCCGGTTTAGTCCACTGCCCACCTTTGTGTTTTAATCGCATTAAATCAGGGCCTATGGCCACAAAAGCATCTTTCTTGCGAACTAATAGCCCGCCAGCCACATCCGTAACTTCTTCATTGAAACCATTGAAAACACGTGTGGATTGATCCGCATAACCATCGCCATTCAGGTCTTCCACCTTGTATATTTCCTCTTTCTCCACTTTTAAATCCAACCAATCGTGCGATCCATCGCCGTTCATATCCGCTAACCACGTATTTTTAGCAGAGTTTTCTGGAGCGAACGTGCGACGTAAAAAGGCGCGTCGATCTTCCACTGTTTGAAAACCTATTGACTCGGTCATCCAATCCCGGTGACCCCGAATGTCAAATTCTGAACCCTTGTTTCGATTCGTACTATTGACGAAAATCGCCCCTTTGTCATCAACGGCGATGGCAACAGGATCTTGTAACAAGGAATCAGATGCCCATAAATCGATTTTAAGACCAGGAATAATTTTAATAGGTTGTTTATCCTTAATGGCTTTCGCGTTTTCGGCTACTTTGCTTTGGTCTTCATAAATAATCTTGTAGGTATCGTCTTTACCTTGTTTGCTACAAGAATAAAGCGCTAATGCAGTGCAAGAAAGTAAGAGTATTCTTTTCATTGGTGTTATTAATTTTCTTCGTCCATTAAGCTACGGCGTTGTTTTGCAGCTTGTTTAGT
>JAGWUO010000336.1 GCA_028868395.1 Cytophagales bacterium
ATTCTAGTCTTGGTAGGGATTATCATTCCTATTTTCGCCTTATTTAAGTGGAAGCGCTAATGTCAGAGATTCTTAAAACAATCATATTAGGATTAGTTGAGGGTTTAACTGAATTCTTGCCTGTTTCTTCAACGGCACATCTACTTGTTTCTGAAAATTTATTAGGGATTGAAAATTCAAAGTTCCTTAATTTCTTTACGGTCTTTGTTCAGTTAGGCGCCATTGCTGCGGTTCCATTTCTTTACTTCAAGCGTTTATTTGCCTCAGGTCTGTCCATTTACTATACCATTATCGCTTCTTTTATTCCTGCGGTTGTTTTAGGAGTACTTTTGGACGATTTTTTAGAAGCGCTATTTCAAGGTTATTGGTTTATAGCGGGTTCATGGATTTTAGGTGGTTTGTTATTAATTCGAATTGATCAGTGGCTTCCTGCAAAATCCGATTCAGTTGAAATTCATTCGATTTCTTATTTTAAAGCATTTAAAATTGGCTTGTTTCAATGTATTGCCATGATTCCTGGCGTTTCTCGTTCTGGTGCTACTATTGTAGGAGGTCGAGTGCTAGGTTTAAGTCATGCTGCTGCTGTAGAGTATTCCTTTTTACTGGGGATTCCAACCATCTTAGGAGCATGTGCAAAAAAACTATTGGATTACCGAAATGATTTTGATGTCCTATTTACTAAGGATCATATTCAGTTTTTGAGTATTGGTACGGTGATTAGTTTTGTTGTTGCCCTACTAACTATTAAATGGATGGTGGGATTTGTAAAAAAATATGGATTTGCCTTGTTTGGCTACTACCGTATTGTTGTTGGTCTTTTATTTAGTGCGTATCTGTGGATGAGTTAACGGAGGTTCAGGATAAATTTTATGTGATTAATAAGCCCAGAGAATGGTCTTCCTTCGATGTTGTGAAGAAGATTCGGAATCTAGGTCGATTTAAAAAGATTGGTCATGCAGGGACATTAGATCCTTTAGCAACCGGTATATTAATCATGTGTGTAGGGAAATACACAAAGAAGATCGATTATTTCCAATCCTTACCTAAAACGTATACTGGAAAATTGGTTTTGGGGAAAACAACTCCTTCCATTGATTTAGAGACTGATTTTGACGGAGAATATCCGATTGATCATATCGATTCTGGTTTATTAGAAGAGGTTCGTTCCTCTTTTTTAGGACATATTCAACAGGTCCCTCCTATTTATTCTGCTATTAAGTTAAATGGCCAACGCCTATTTACTCATGCAAGAAATGGCGTAAGTGCGGAAGATTTAGAAATCAAAATAAGGGAGGTAGATGTATATCGAATGGATATTGATACCTCTCGTTTTCCAGAAATTAGCTTTGAAATTGAGTGCAGTAAGGGGACTTATATTCGAAGTATAGTACGTGATTTTGGCATAAAGTGTCAATCAGGCGCGTATATGAGTGAATTAGTTCGAACAAAAATTGGTGATTGGGGTTTAGATAAGGCACAAGAGGTGGCCACATTTAATAGCGATTTACATGAAGTGCTTTTATAGTTTTGATACAGTACAGATTGAGTCAGCAACCGCAGT
>JAGWUO010000036.1 GCA_028868395.1 Cytophagales bacterium
GTCTAGCACCATACTGCGGATCATATCCTTTGTCCGCCATAAAGTCTTTCGCTTTCTCCGTTAATTCTACTTCGAAACCAAGGTTTGCTAAACGCGTTTTCAACTTCGTCAGCATCAAATCAATGATCTGATGAATCGCTGGACGCTCTAACGAATTAAACACGATGATATCGTCTAAACGGTTAATAAACTCAGGCGCAAAAGCTTTTTTCAACGCATTTTGGATCGTTGTCTTCGCATATTCATCCAGATTATCCACTTTAGACTTCGTAGAGAAACCGATTCCGGAACCAAAATCTTTTAGATCACGCGCCCCGATATTAGATGTCATAATGATAATCGTATTTCTAAAATCAACCCGACGACCTAAACCATCAGTCAAAATACCATCATCTAAAACCTGTAATAACAAGTTAAATACATCCGGGTGTGCCTTTTCAATCTCATCGAGTAAAACTACTGCATAAGGTTTGCGGCGAATCTTCTCTGTCAACTGTCCACCTTCTTCATAGCCCACATAGCCCGGAGGCGCTCCTACTAAGCGAGATACACTGAATTTCTCCATGTACTCACTCATATCGATACGTACTAAGGCATCTTCTTTATCAAAAAGATAGGTTGCCAATACTTTGGCCATCTCCGTTTTACCCACGCCCGTAGGACCTAAGAAAATGAATGAGCCAATCGGTTTTTTCGGATCTTTCAATCCTACACGCGTACGCTGAATGGCTTTCACTAATTTCTTAATCGCATCCGGTTGCCCGATAACTTGATTAGATAATTGTTCTTCCATCTGCAATAATTTCTCACCCTCTTTCGCTGCTACACGATTGACTGGAATACCTGTCATCTGCGCAATTACCTCCGCCACATTTTCTTCTGTGACCGTAAATTTCTGTTTCTTCGAATCCTCTTCCCAAGCCGCTTTCGATTGCTCTAATTGATCAATTAATTTCTTCTCCCGATCACGCAATTGAGCCGCCTCTTCGTATTTCTGAGACTTAACCACTTGGTTCTTCTCTTTCTTCACGATTTCGATTTGACCCTCTAACGCCACAATATCTTCTGGTACGTTGATGTTAGAAATGTGTACCCGTGCACCCACTTCATCCAACACATCAATCGCTTTATCCGGCAAGAAACGATCTGAAATATAGCGATCAGATAATTTAACTGCAGAAATAATCGATTCATCCGTGTATATAACGTGGTGGTGATCCTCGTATTTATCTTTGATATTATGCAAGATCTCAATAGTTTCTTCAACTGTCGTAGCATCCACCATGACGGTTTGAAAACGACGAGCTAAAGCACCATCTTTCTCGATATATTGACGGTATTCATCTAAGGTAGTTGCTCCGATAACTTGTATATCTCCACGCGCTAACGCAGGCTTGAACATATTCGAAGCATCTAAAGAACCGGATGCACCACCAGCGCCTACAATCGTATGCAACTCATCAATAAACAAAATAACGTCGGTAGATTTCTCTAATTCATTCATCACCGCCTTCATTCGCTCTTCGAACTGACCACGGTATTTCGTACCCGCCACTAAAGACGCGATATCCAGCGTAACGACACGTTTACCAAAAAGAACGCGTGATACTTTCTTCTGCACAATACGCAAGGCTAAGCCTTCCGCAATAGCTGTTTTACCCACACCTGGTTCTCCGATTAGAATAGGGTTATTTTTCTTACGACGAGATAAAATTTGCGCGACACGTTCGATTTCTTTCTCGCGACCTACGATCGGATCAAGTTTTCCATTTTCAGCTACTTTCGTCAAATCACGACCGAAATTATCTAAAACAGGTGTTTTACTTTTTTCTCCTGGTTTAGACCCCGTTGCATTACCTGCACCGGCAGCCCCTGTGGAACCCGATCCTGCGCTATATAAACGCGAATCGTCCTCATTATCATCTGTATCCGAGCTAGCCTTTGGATTAGAACCTTGACCATTACCAGATTGAAATTCCACCATTTCTTTGATTAAATCGTAGTATACCTGGTATTTCTCCAAAATCTGAGTGGCCACATTATCCTCATCGCGCAAAACCGCCATTAATAAATGATCTGTTTCAACGACGTTTGTTTTAAAGTATTTCGCTTCTAAATAGGTCAAACGCAACACCTTCTCCGCTTGCTTGGTTAGCGGAATATTTAACATATTCTCGCGATCAAAAGAAGAACGTGTGGTGGAGGCAGTGGAGTGCTCGATGCTTTGGCGTAAAGAATCCAAAGAAACACCTGAACGCAATAATAAATCAATTCCTGGCCCCTGCCCATCTCGAATCATCCCTAACATCAAGTGTTCAGTCCCTATGTAATCGTGACCTAAACGCAATGCCTCTTCTCGCGCTAACGAGATGACTTCCTTCACTTTATTCGAAAATTTAGCCTCCATAGTGTTCTATTTATTTCGTACAACTTACCTGCATCAACCACGTATGCCCCTAAATTGTTCCCTTTTTATTTTAAAAAAGTCAAAGACTCTTTTCCATGATTCATCAATAAATCTAAAATCGATAAGTTAGGAACAAATTCCGTACCAAAACACTGTCGATAAGATCTATTTTGATAGATTGAACGCGTTGTCCACTCTTTTTTTGCACTTATTTGATCGTACTTACTATCGCCGGTATAAACCCCGAATTCTTGCGTCTTCTCATAAACAAGAGACACATCTAAAATACGGTATACAAAGCTCAAGAGATCAATATTTAAATCTACTAAAAAAAACCTTTTTTTTGCAAAGATTTGATGTAAATATGGCTCAAAATATTCATAGTAGGGTGCATTTCCATAGGCAGCTTGAATAGCACCTTGGTGTTGCTTCATCCAATTTTGGGAATAATCAATCTTGGTATCCTTAGTTTTTGTTTTCACTCCAGAAGTATGAATCACAGGAACCGTTAATCGTTCCACACCATTAGCACCTAAGATCATACAACGATTCCGAAAGGTCTGTTTGGGAAAATTTTCTTCCACCTCGAAAAGTAATGCCGGATGCTGAAGCAAAACCGTCATATATTCTAAACTAGGCAAATAATGAGTCTCAATGTGCATTCCCAAAAATAAATCGGATATTTGTAAAACGAAAGAACAAAGATAATAAGAATGAAAGCGTCTCCCCTGTTTCTCTACAAACTAATTGGAAGATTACCTTTGGCAGTGCTGTATGGTTTCGCTTCGCTTTGTACTTTCCTATTCTATTACCTCATTCCCTACCGAAAGAAAGTGATCCAAGGGAATATGAAAAAATCTTTCCCTACGCTTTCAGACAAAGAGTTAGGTAATCTTACTTACCGCTTTTATGGCTATTTGACAGATCAATTAGTGGAGTTTTTCAAAGGGGTTTCGATTACCAAAGAAGATATGTTAGAACGCTTCGAAATAAAAAACGAGGATGTGGTGACAGATTTTATCAAAAAAGGCATACCGGTAATTTTAGTTGCCGGCCATCAAGGCAATTGGGAATGGGCGATTCACCGATTAGCTTTGAGTAAGAATCCACACGATGTAATCTATCAAAAACTAAACAATCCCACCTTTAATGAATTTACGAAGCAGGTACGTTCGCGTTTTGGACATGTGGTTTTATTAGAAAAAAGAGAATCGGTTTTATTAACGAGAGAACGCAAAGCCATTCCTCGTGTTATTTGTTTAGCAGCTGATCAAGCCCCACAAAAACCTGAAAGTGCCTATTGGACAACATTTTTACATCAAGACACTGCCTTCTTTACGGGTATGGAGCGTTTTGCTAGAGATTATCAGTATCCCGTCGTATTTGCGGAATTGATTCGCAAAAAGAGAGGAAAATATACGATGACTTACGAATTATTGGCAAATGTTCCATTTGATGAATTGGCTCCGGGTGAAATTATCGAACGCTTCGCACGTCGTTTGGAAAAATCTATCATAGCCTATCCAGAACAATACCTTTGGTCTCATAGACGCTGGAAGCACAATAAGCCAGCAAAATTAAGCCTTAAGTGGTCTTAATTAAAATCACTGCAGTCACCAGCCCCTTCCCGTATTATTTCGAAGGAATCTTCTGAAATTTCAATCACACTCGAAGGCACAATACCACCAAAACCGCCATCAAGTACCAAGTCAACAGCATGACCCCATCGATCCATTATTAAACTAGGATCAGTATACTCTTCTACTTCCAACTCATCATGAGGCAACGAAGTAGTCAAAAGAGGAGAGCCTAAAAGGGAAACAATAGATAAAACAGGCTCATAATCAGGTATGCGTATACCTACCGTTTTCTTTCCTTGCACTAATACGGATGGTACTTTAGTGCTTGCTGGTAATACAAAAGTAAAAGCACCGGGTAAATATCTTTTCAGCGTCTTGAAAGCAAAATCAGAAACTTTGGCATAATTCGCAATCGAACTTAAATCAGCACAAATAAAGGAAAAACGATTCTTAGAGGCTTGAATGCCTTTGATTTCGCAAATTCGATTTACGGCTTTAGTCGAACCAATATGACAGCCCAAGGCATACATGGTATCCGTTTTATAGATAATCACTGCATCCTTTTCTAAAGCCTTTACAATCAAATCTAAGGTAGCTTGACTATTATTCTTATCGTAAAGTCGGATTAGTTCTGCCATATTATTCGAAAAAATAGTCTGTTTCTGACTCCTCTTGCTCTTCTTTCACTTGATCTATGCTGGCATTAATTTCAAAACCTACGAGTAAAATCAAAGCAATAAAATAGAGCCAAACCATCAAGGCAATCAACGATCCAATAGAACCATATACCTTGTTATAACTTGCAAAATTGACTAAATAATAGGAGAATAAATTAGTCACTAAAATGGTTAAAATAGAAGCAGTAATGGACCCAGCGTTAAAGAACTTCCAGCGTTTAGTGATGGCTGGAGCATAATAATAGATAATGGAAATGGTTAAAAAGAAGATGGCGAATATCAGGAAGTAGGTCAAAATATTCAACATGTAAAAGTTAAAATCATAATCTATTAGGCCCTTCCCTTTCAAATAACCAATCACTAATTTTCCCACAATAAATACCGAGAAAGCCGTAATCAAAACGAAGGTCAACAAGAAATTTAAGGAGACTGCGATGACACGTTCTTTAAATATACCTCTATTTTCCTTTGTTTTATATGTTAAATTAAAAGATCGAATCAATGCCTGAATTCCACTGGTAGAGGCATAAAGAGCGAATAAAAAACCAAAAGACAAGACCCCTCCCGATTTTTTTCGAATCAAATCTAAAAGCAATTCTGTGAAATCTTTTTGAAGATTTTTAGGAATAGAAGACTTCAAGAAGTTTACCATCTTGATATCAAAATTTTCTACCGGAATGTAGGCTAACAAAGAAAACAAGAAGATAATCGTAGGGAAAACGGCTAAGGTAAAATTATAAGCTACAGCCGCTGCACGCACGTCAATATCAAAATGAAAAATCTTTTGGTATAAAATCGTCAGAATTCGAGCCAGGATATAATGTTCCTCGCAGTCTTTCCAAAACACCTTAATTTCTCTCCAAACCCGTCTAAGCATTACTTCTTTTTTCTAAAATAGCGGAAATCAACCAATCAGGCGCCTTTACCACTTTTTTGGTCGCTAAATCCATGAAGACTAAAGTTGTTTTTCCTTCATGTAATAAAGCTTCATTCTGATTATAAATTTTATATTCAAATTCTATCCGAGCAGAGGGCATTTTAACCAAGGTGCATTCAATTCGCAACAAATCATCATATAAAGCTGGCGCGTGATACTTCGAGTAATTTTCATACACCGGTAATCCTATTCCAGCATCTTCTAACACCTTGTAACTTACACCAATACTCCGCAATGTCTCTACCCGCGCAATCTCATAGAAACGCGCATAATTACCATAATACACATAGCCCATTTGATCGGTATCTGCATAACAAACGCGGTAGGAAACCTGGTGAGAGAGCATATTAATGTATTTTGTGTTGATCTAAAGCTTTCTGGTAATTAGCTGCATTTTGCATATGTTCCTGATAGGTAACCGCAAAAGCGTGGTTCTCCGAAAAATCAGCCTTGGCACAAAAATACAGGTATTGATGGTGTTCTAAATTCAAAACCTTATCAATCACATCACTTGGTACAATGGAAATCGGACCCGGTGGCAATCCCGTGTTCTTGTAGGTATTATATGGAGAATTTAGCGCCGTATATTTACTTGTAACACGCTTAATCGTAAAATCTTTCCAAGCAAAAACCACCGTTGGGTCTGCTTGAAGAGGCATATTAGCTTGTAAACGATTCCAATAAACTCCAGCTACACGCGCCTGCTCTTTCGGGTTTTTCGATTCTCCATATACAATGCTTGCTAGAATTGAAATTTCAATAGGAGTCAAACCTAATTTCTGCGCTTCAGCCTTACGTTTCGAATTCCAAAATTTCACATAGGCCTTATTCATTTTCGCTAAAAATTCCGGAAACGAAGTGGTCCAGTTTACCTCATAGGTGTTTGGGATAAAAATAGCAGGACTTGTTTCAGAAGAAAATCCCCATTGTTGCATTAGTTCCGTTGAATCTAATACCGCATAAATGGCGGCTGAATCATAATCTGTTTGTTTTGCAATACGCCCAGCTATGTCTTCTTTTAATCTGAAATTGTTAATTACCACTTTATACGCATCCTGACGACCATTTCTTAGTTTACGTAGCAATTCCCAGTTCCCCATTTCACTATGAATGATATATCGGCCCGGACGAATTTTCTCTGGATAATTTAACACTTTAGCTAAGAAGCGAAAGCTTAATTGATCCCGTACTAAATCGTGCTTTTTCAACGTATCAAGTACTGATTCATAGGTGGAATTGTCGGGAATGAATAATTCAAACGGTTGATTGGCCTCTACCCTAAAATTAGGTGTTTTGAATACCTGCCAAACATAGTAGGAAAACATGGCCGAAACCAAGCTAAAAACCAAAATAAAAATCTTTATTCGCTTATTCGAAACCATATTAATCTAATTTAAAATCTAATTGAAAACGAGAGGCTAAAGACTGTAAATCCTCCACCACAGGTTGTAACAACGGAATTCCCTCTGCACGACGAATCGCTTCTAATTCACGCTCTGGATCACCAGGAATAAGCACTTGCTTACCTTCCACAGCTTTGGCAGACCTAAAACGACGAATCCATTTATCCATATCATTGGTAAAATCTACAGCAGGTCTAAACGCATCCACTCGCATGGCACCTAAAAAATGCCCCGTTCCATTCCCTACAGTTTCTCCCGCTTGCATGAACCCAGCGGTCGCAAATGGTGGTACCCAAGGACCAAAATTAGCCCCAGATAAAACACCCGATAAAATATCAACGATGGCTCCTAATCCGTAACCTTTGTGAGATCCGTGCTCACGATCACCTCCCAATGGCAATAAAGCTCCCCCATTTTTAATGGCAAATGCATCATTACAAGGATCACCATTCGCATCTTGAACCCAGCCGTCAGGTGTATCCAATCCTTTTCTTTGAAGAATTTCTAATTTCCCATACGCTACAGCCGTTGACGCGAAATCAGCCACAAAAGCTGGTTCTTCATTCGCAGGGATCGCTACTGCAATGGGGTTAGTTCCTAATAATTTTTCTTTCGAAAATGTAGGTGTAACTAAGGGTGCAGCGTGAGTCATGGCCCAACCAATCATTTGAGAAGGAAGTGCCTTCATCGCATGATAACCCGCAATACCAAAGTGATTAGAGTTCTGAACGGCTACCCAACCGCTACCAGCTAAAGCCGCTTTTTCACAGGCAATTTCCATTGCCTTCGGCGCCACAATAAGTCCTAAACCACGATCTCCGTCTAAGGTAGCCGTAGAAGGCGTTTCATGTAAAACTTTTACCTGGGGTTTTGTGTTTAATCTTCCGTTATCGTAAAGACGAACATAACCGGCTAAGCGAGCAACACCGTGTGAATCAATTCCACGAGCGTCAGCGGATACCAAAACATCCGACGCTAGAGCCGCATCTTCGTCACTACAACCGATTGCCGTAAAAACAGAAGCTACATATTTTTTCAGTAATTGATAATCTGCCTGCATAGTATGAAATAAACCACAAAGATAAATAGAACTATTGGTAATAATATTGCCAAAATGAACCTAAATTTGAACCATTAATCATC
>JAGWUO010000037.1 GCA_028868395.1 Cytophagales bacterium
TAATTCAACTTCCCAATCAGTCTTTGTGGAGTTTTTAGGAATAATGATATCGTCATTAGGTCCAGAAAGAGCCGTCGTACTCTTGAAGAATAAAATGGGTTCTTTCGGAATCTCTGCTCCCGTTTCTTTAGCATGATCCGCGTAATTTAAACCTACGCATACAATTTTACTAGGTCTAGCCACGCAAGACCCCAATCGGCCTGAAATGACCGGAAAATCAGTTGGAACTAATTTAGCTAATTCCGCTAGGCCATTTTGGTGAAAAAACGATTCATTGAAATCGGTAAAACGGGAAGAAACGTCATAATAGGTCCCATTATGGTATATACATGGCTTTTCTGCCCCTTCATTTCCAATTCTTGCTAACTTCATCTTATAATTTTTTAATAACGTCCCACATGGTATCAGCTAAAAACTGATTTCCTGCTTCGTTTAGGTGAACGCGATCGGTTGTTAATATTCCAGATGCCTTATTTTCAATGTTATTTTTGGACTCGTAATCCATAAATGCTTTACGTAAATCAATTAATTGTACGTTGTTGTCTTTAGCGATCTTCTTGATGATTCCAGCATAAGCATTTAAATCTCCATCGTTTTCATTTGTATTATCGAACTTCTCTCCAATCACCGTGGGTGTGCAGATAACTACTTGAGCATTAGCTTTTTGAATCTTCTTAATTAAAGCATTATAGAATCTTTCAAACTTGTCTGCATCCGTACCTGTACGTGAAGTTGTTTTATGCCAAACGTCGTTAATACCGATGTAAATGATTACGATATTCGGATTCTTAGCCACCACATCTTCTTCGTGACGTAGGTATAAATCGTAGACTTTATTACCACCAATTCCGGCTCCAATCAATTCATATTGACTAGAAAGTCCTTGAGCAGCAATCATTTCGGTCATTTTAGTAATATAGCCAGTTTTGTTAACGCCAGCTTGTGTAATCGAATCACCAAAGAAAATAATACGCTTAGGGCCATCCTTTTTAAATGAACTTAAAGAGGTTCCCAAAATCAATAACAGGCAAATCAGTTGTTTTTTCATAGGTTTAGTTGTTTAGATAAATGAATCCACCGTCAATTGGATAATCACAACCCGTGATAAATGCGGCTTCATCAGAACATAAATATAAAGCTAAATGCGCAATTTCTTGTGGTTTCGCCATACGACCTATCGGTTGTGTTGCGGAAAGTTTTTCAAACATTTCTTTTTGATGATCTGGATAGTTTTTGGCAATAAACCCGTCTACAAAGGGCGTATGTACCCTTCCTGGTGAAATACAATTGCAGCGAATTCCCTGTTTGACATAATCTTTTGCCACCGATTGTGTCATTGATTTAATCGCCCCTTTCGTCATCGAATAACCAAAACGATCCGGAATCCCCACTGATGCTGCTACCGACGCCATATTCAAAATGACTCCCGATTTTTGTTTAATCATCGATGGAATAAAGGCATACATACAGTGATAAGCCCCTTTCACATTGACATCAAAGATGCGTTGAAAGTCTGCAGGACTTGTTTTTTCTAAATTCCCAATCTGGGGAATTCCTGCATTGTTCACTAATATGTCTATCGATTTCAACTCTGCAGCAATGGCCTCTATAGCCTCTATTGAAGTTATATCAGCTTGGTGAAAGGTGATTTCGGCCGGCATGGGCTCGACAGATGGCTTCAAATCCAGTACATGAACCTCTGCTCCTTGTGCTAGGAATGTTAGTGCAATGGATTGCCCGATGCCAGAGCATCCACCGGTGACAAGTACTTTTTTCTTGGTTAGTTTGAACATAATAATCAGTTTTCAGTGGGCAGTAGTCCGGAGGGAATGAGTCCGAAGTCCGGAGGGAATGAGTCCGAAGTCCGTAGGTTAAATATCTATACTCTATAATCTATACTCTCTTATCTACTTTATTCTTTGTGCTCTATTCTTTATGCTTTACAAAGAAACCCCTCTCCTCCAGAACATAAAGTCATCCTGTCCAAGATCCATCGCTTTCGTATTGATTTCTCCCGAGGCTAGTTGAATAATGTATTCTAATACTTCTTCCCCCATTTGCTCTACGGTTTTTTCGCCGGAAATGATAGGGCCGCAATCGATGTCGATGATTTCAGGTAGCTTTTGAGCTAGTTTCGTATTGGTTGACAATTTCACCATGGGGCTAATTGGATTTCCTGTGGGTGTTCCTAAGCCTGTGGTGAATAGTTGAATTGTAGCACCAGCACCAGCCATACCTGTTGTTGCTAAAACGTCATTTCCTGGAGTACAAACAAGGTTTAATCCTTTCTTGGTAACGTATTGGCCATAGCCTAATACATCCTCAATAGGTGAAGAACCTGCTTTTTTAGCGGCTCCAGCAGATTTGATAGCATCTGTGATTAAGCCATCTTTGATGTTTCCAGGAGATGGATTCATGTCAAATCCTGCTCCCACTAATGCGGCACGTCTAGCGTATTCGCGCATTAAGAAACCAAAATTATCGGCAATTTCCTTTGTTACAGCTCTGTTTTGAAGTTCTTGTTCAACACCACATAATTCCGGAAATTCAGCAATCATCACGGTACCACCTAATCCTACGACTAAGTCTGCGGTATGTCCGATGGCTGGATTAGCGGAAATTCCGGAGAATCCATCAGATCCACCACATTTAACACCTACGCGTAAAGCCGATAAAGGAGCCGGCTTGCGGGTTTGTTTATTGATTTCCACCAGACCCTTAAATGTTTGTAGAATTACTTCATTTAACATATTCTCTACTCCACTCCCGTTATCTTGTTGTTGCTCAAAGATGTACAATGGTTTAGAGAAGTTAGGGTCTTTCTCTTTCAACTTCTCTTTAAATACCTCAATTTGAGAATGTTGGCATCCTAAGCTTAATACAGTGATTCCACCTACGTTCGGATTTAGGCAATATCCCGCTAATAAGGCGCATAGATTTAACGAATCGTCTTTATTTTCGCCACAACCACTTTCATGAGTTAGGAATTTGATGCCATCTACATTCGGAAATTGGGCGGATTTATGTACCAAAACTGAAGCAGAAGAAGCTGTATCTATTTCAAGTGCTTTACCTTCAGCTAGCTGCTTCCCTAATTGTTGAACCTTTTGAGTAAACGGGTCCATCTTTTGGAAGCCCAAACCATTTAAGAACGCATTCTTTAATAATTCGATATTTCTGTTTTCGCAGAAAACTAAGGGAATAACTAACCAATAGTTTTGAGTCCCTACTTGACCATCTGCTCTGTGATAGCCGTTGAATGTTCTGTTTTGGAATTTAGATACATTAGGTGCCGTCCACTCATACTCTTTTTGTTTTCCGACAAAATCCGTGGCAGCGTGATGTAAATTAAAGGTATGAATGAGCCCACCTTTGGGTATATCCTGACTAGCTAAACCCACTAAAACGCCATACATGGTCGCTCTGCCATCTTTGGCAATAGCTTCCGTGGTGAATTTATGTTTGGCAGCAATATCATCTTGAAGCGTGATTTCATTGCCATTATGCTGGATAACTGTTCCTTTTGGTAGATCTTGTAAGGCTACTAATAAATTGTCAGTCGGGTTGATTTGTAAGAATGTTTGGCTCATTTTTTTAGGCTAAATATAGTATTGGCTAGTACCCATTTGGCTCCTGCTGGAGTCCCTGGGATTGTTTTTTGGTAATTCGACATCAAGGTTTCCCAGGCTTGAACGGCTGGGTTAAGGGAGTCCATCTCCCCTTTTTTGGCAAAACTAAAGTCATCATTCGCTAAAATTTCCATGCAAAGTCTATTCTCAAAACGAAAGATATGCATCGAATCTATGCCAGAGGATACGATACTTTCTTCAATTTCAGCAGGAATTGACTCATGGTATTTTTCATACTCCTTGATTAATTGAGGATCCTCCTTCAGGTCTAGAAATAAAATAAATCGTTGCATTAGTCTTTAATTTCAAATCCTTTGTAGGCGAAAAATACGATATATGCGAAACAAAGTAATGGTACACTTAAAGCGGCTACCGTACCCACTTTGAATAAAGACGCGGTTAACGGTGGAACAAGTGCACCGCCAACAATGGACATAATAATTAAAGATGATGCTAATTTTGATCCATCTCCAAGGCCTTTGCACGACAAGGCGAATATGGTCGGGAACATAATGGATTGGAAGAAATAAACAGCTATCAAGGCTAATAAAGCCGCAAAACCACCTCCAAACATGGCAACAGCCACTGAAATCACAGCACCGATGGCGTAAGCTCCTAAGACTTTATTGGAGGCTATTTTTCCCATTAAATAGGTTCCTAAGAAACGACCGATCAAAAACAAAATAAACGCAAAGGAAGCGTGGAAGCTAGCGATTTGAGTAGGACTCATATTCTCGGAGATTTGGTAGATTTTATCCACAATCCAGAGATTATCATTTTTCGCTAGATCCAATTTCAAATCCACGAAATTTCCCCAAAGCGAAACTTGTGCTCCTACATTTAAAAATTGGGCTAATATCCCTAAAACTAAATGTTTACGCTTTAATAAACTGACTATGGTTACTTTGCTATTTGATTCTTCTGCCGATTGTAATTCAGGCATTTTAGTGAATACAAATAGGATGGCAACTAATGCGACTACAAGTCCGATGATTAAATAAGGCATTTGTACAGAAGCGGCTTGGCTTATTCGAATGGCTTCAGCTTCCGCAGCAGGAAGCGCTTGAATCATTTCACGGGTGTATTCTTTCTCAGAGAAGATGAATAATCCACCAATGATGGGTCCTAAAATAATACTCATACCATTGAATGACTGTGCTAAGTTCAATCGGAAATCTCCTTTTTTAGGATCCCCTAATACCGTCACATACAAGTTTGCAGCTGTCTCTAAAAAGGCAATTCCTGAAGCCATTAAGAATAAGGCTGCTAAGAAAAATCCGTAAATACGTACCTCAGCTGCAGGGTAAAATAAGAATGATCCGGCAGCATAAAGGACTAAACCCACTAGGATTCCTGCTTTATAGCCCATTTTCTTCATGACATAACCGGCAGGTAGTGCCATCGCGAAATAGCCAAAATAAAAGGCCGTCTCCACAATATTGGCTTGCCAGCGTTGTAAATCAAGTGCAGTTTGGAATTGTTTAACTAGAGATCCATTTAGACTATTAGCCAATCCCCACAAGAAGAATAAGCTAGTGACTAAGATGAGTGGAATCGTATACGAAGTAGATTCCGAATTCTTTAAAGTAGGTTGATCGTCGTTTAGAGGTAATGCCATGTGGATTTATTTTATATAAAAGCTAAAACACTGCTTAATTTACCTCCTTTTATTTAATTTTATTGCACACCAAATTAGCATAATGAAAAATATCATTGCCTTCATCCTATTACTTTTTAGTGTAAGCCTTTCTGCACAGATTAAATCGCCTGAAGAATTTTTAGGCTACCCTATCGGAACAAAATTCACCTACCACCATCAGATTGTTGCCTACAGCCGTTATTTAGCGACACAAAGCAATGGTTTAGCGCAATGGCAGGTATATGGACAAACGAGCGAGGGACGTGAACAAGGTCAAATGATTATCGCGAATCTACCTGCCGGGATTAGTCTGGAACAAGTACAGCAAAATCACCAAAAGCGTATCCAAGGCGAAAAATCAGATCCTTCTCTTCCGGTTATTATCAATCTATCTTTTAATGTACATGGCAATGAAGCGGCTGGAAGTGAAGCTGCATTGAATACCTTGTATGCTTTGATTTCCAAACCGAATAAATCCATTCCTTATGTTATTTTAATTGATCCTTGCATCAATCCAGATGGACGCGATGCCTACGTGACGCAATACAATCGCCGAAATTATATCGCAGGAGGAAATGCGGATCCAAACGATCAGGAGCATTTCGAGGGTATTACTTCAGGCCGTTATAATCATTTCTCCTTTGATTTAAACCGCGATTGGGTTTGGCAAACACAGAAAGAAACACAGCAGCGCTTAAAGTTCTACCGTTCATGGATGCCTATGATGCATGCGGATTTTCACGAGCAAAGTTTCCAACATTCTTACTATTTTCCACCGGCAGCGAAGCCTTATTTGAATTTCATTGCAAAATCAACTTTAGATCTTCAATATAGTGTTGGTCGTTCATTTGAAAGGCTTTTTGCTGAAAAAAAATGGCTGTATTTTACTTCTGAAATTTACGATTTACTTTATCCAGGTTACGGAGACACCTACCCTGTGTTAAATGGGGCATTAGGTATGACTTTAGAGCAAGGTGGAATCAGAGGAGGATTAATTTCTGCCAAAAGTGACGGCGACTCCATTTCTCTTGTTGATCGAGTGAAACACCATTCTGCCTTGGCACTAAACTTAGTCGAATGGTCGCTAGCGAATTCAGAAAGTTTGAAATCCTCGTTTTATGGTGTGCATGATAAGTCAAGGTCGAATCCTACAAATCAATTTGGTTATTATTTTGTTGAAAAATTTAGAGGCGGAATTCCATCTGAGTTTCTGCAGATTTTAGATAAAAATCAGATAAAATATACAGATACTCAATTAATTAAACCTGTTTCTGCGTATGATTATACGACTAATAAACAGATTGTATTAAAGCCTGATTCTAAATATGGTTATTTAATACCAGCCCGTCAGCCTTCTGCTCCTTTGATTCAAGCATTGTTAGATCCCACAATTGAACTAGCGGATTCATTGACTTATGATATAACTGCTTGGAATTTGTTTCAATTATGCGGACTACAGGCTTATGGATTAAATGACAATTCTGTTTTTGGTAAACAAGAAATTTATGGGATAAGTGCTGAGCGATCAGATATTATTCCTACAGAATACCAAGTAGGTTTTAGTTTTAATTCTACTAACTTTAAGCTTAGCCAAGAATTGATTGCTTTTGCTATTGAAAGAGGTGCAATGGTAACCTTCTCGGACAAAATTATCCCGGCATGGAAAATGGGAGAATTTGCTTTTATAACTTCAAAATTATCTAATAAACAACGTACTGATTTAATTAAAAAATCAGAAGAATTGGGTATTGAAATTCATCCAATGTATAGCGGTAGTGCTTATGGACCTAATCTCGGTTCCACACACTTTAAACCCATTTTCATTCCTAAAATCGCCGTCGTAGTGGATCCTGCAAACGACGTAAACCAACAAGGGGAACTAGCCTATTTCTTAACTCAGAAATACGGTTTAAAGCCTTCGTTTATTCCTTCGAACCAATTATTCAAGTCGAATCTATTCAATTATACGCATATCATTTATCCAGATGGAAAGCATTCCGCGCTATCGAATACGAATTCAATTCTATTAACTGATTGGGTGAAAAAAGGCGGTAAATTAATCTTGATGGAGGGTGCCCGAAAGATTATGGATGATAAAGATTTAGTGGCAAAAGAAGATACTTCGAGACATACGTCAACCTATGCGATGCGTGAAAGAGCTGAATTGTCCAATACTACGTCGGGTAATTTGTTGCAAGTGGAAGTGGAAAAGACCCATCCTTTGGCATTCAGAATTAATGATTCATCGATTTATATCCTAAATCAAATTAGTGATTTCATTAAACTTCCGAAGGATTTCACCCCTGTTTTAAAAACTTCTTCTAAACCGAATATTATGGGCTTTGTAGGGGCTAATAAGAAAGCTCAATTGGCTAATTCCTTATTATTAGGCGTTAAAGAAGTGGAGAAAGGTAAAATCATTTGGTTTGGATTTAATCCTTTGTTTCGTGCCATCCCTAATCAAGGTCAAACCATTTTCGAAAACTGCTTCCTTTACACAGAATTCTAATGAAAAGATTTACGCTCATTCTAGCACTTATAAGTTATTCCCTTTTCGCTCAAAAGGTGGCTCCCATTTATCCTATTCCATCGGCTAAGCAAATAGCTTGGTCGGAATTAGAGTATTATGGATTCATTCATTTTAATATGAACACCTTTACGAATGTGGAATGGGGCGAGGGTAAAGAAAGTCCGTCCTCTTTCAATCCTACGGCGTTGGATTGTAATCAATGGGCTAGAATTGCTAAGAAAGCCGGTATGAAAGGATTGATTTTGACGGCGAAACATCATGATGGATTTGCTCTTTATCCTTCTAAATATACTTCGCATTCTGTGGCGAAGTCACCTTGGAAGAATGGCAAGGGAGATGTGGTTAAG
>JAGWUO010000337.1 GCA_028868395.1 Cytophagales bacterium
AAAGAGTTCTCTGGATACAATCCTCTGCAACCTCGATGTCCTTGAATAACAGGTGATTGACCCATAGAAATTAGATTAATACACAATAATAAGCAAAGGAGGCCTCTCATGGTTTTTTAGCTACTGCTTTTTTAGCTCGCTCCTCAATAATTTCGTTCACTCGGGTGTATAATTTCACGAAAGCCGCGGGATCTTTCACATAGGAACCTAAACTTTTAGCTACCTGAGTAGAATCAAGACCGTGTTTTTTTAACGTTTGCTTCGAAAGTTCATGATAAAGTACGAGAGATGTGTCGGAATTGCCCACGTGCATATTTTGGATAATTGCCTCGTCGATGTGGATATCTGCCAAAATCTGAGCCATCTGCTCCTGCTCTAATCGGTTGCTATCTGATTCACTCGTGCAAGAATAGAATCCACACACACTCAGAGCCAAGAAAAGCAATAAATAGACCTTTTTCATCTTGTAAATATACCCGTAAATTAGAAAGCTTTTAGCTCATTTCATTCAGATTGGGTAAAATTTAGGTAATTTAGTCTCGTGGATATGGACATCAAAGCCTTCCTGACCCATGTCGTTCAGCTGGAAATACGCATTAGAAAAGCGATTAACACGCAAATGCATGGAAATTTCTCCTCCGTCTTTAAGGGATCGGGCTTAGAGTTTAGTGACCTACGCCAGTACCATTATGGGGACGATGTGCGACACATTGACTGGAACACTTCATCGAAGGGTCACGGGACTTTTGTGAAGCTTTTCAAAGAGGAAAAAGAGCAAACCGTTTTCTTTTTAATCGACGTTAGCGCCTCTGGCACAGTAGGAAGGCGTGGAAATAGTAAAATCAAGACCTTGAAGGAAGTAGCTGGCGTATTAGCCTTTGCCGCTATCCAAGAGGCGAGTCATCTTGGCTTTGTTTGCTTCAGCGATAAAAACGAGAAATATATGCCCCCTGCGATGGGTAAAAAGCACGGATACAAAGTGATTTCGGAGCTTTTTAGAGTCGATCCAGAGAATACGGCCACCGACCTAAAGGCGGGATTAACTTTTGCTTTGCAAACCTTAAAACGCAAAAGTCTACTGTTCGTTTTATCTGATTTTATCGACGAAGGTTATGAAGATTTATTGCGCGCTGCTGCCTTAAAGCACGATTTAGTGGTACTACATACACTCGATCAACAAGAGATTCAATTGCCCTCCATGGGCATCATTCCCATTTACGATCCGGAAAGAAAGCGGACGACTTGGGTCAATACCTCTACACGTGGATTCAAGCAATTGCTTCAGCAACAGGTGAAAAACCGCGGCGGGGAATTGAAGGAAATGTGCAAGAAATGGCACGCGGATTACGTGGAATTACGTTCGGGCGAAGATTTCGTGCCAGCATTAGTCAAACTTTTTAATGCCAGACGCTAATGCAAGAGACGCCATTCATCATTAAAGGGAAGTTTCAGGAGGATTCGGTGGTCATCGGACAGCCCATCCACTATTCCTTGTATGTGCGTCATCCGAAGGACCAGGAGGTGTTTTTCCCGAGTGCGAATCAGAATTTTGGGG
>JAGWUO010000038.1 GCA_028868395.1 Cytophagales bacterium
ACAGTGGAATAGATTCCTTTGTCCCCCGTAACTCCATCTAAGTGGTCAAAGCCTACTACGGCAAGTCCTGAGCGCTTAGGCTGATATCCAGTAGCTGATTTTTTTAGTAATTCAGGGTGTTGCGGATCATAGACGAACGATTCCGTCATTCCTGCAGGAGTGAAGATGTTTTCTTTTACATATTCTCTGAATCCCTTGCCGCTAAGTCGTTCAACGATGTATGCTAATAGGATGTAATTAGTGTTATTGTAATGAAACTGGCGATTCGGGTGGTAATCGATGCCTGGTTTGATCTTATTAAACAGTTCCACCACTTTAGCGTTGGTTAAAGGACTTTTCTTGTCGTAGTATTTATCCAAACAATAGGCATAGTTAGGTAGACCAGATTTGTGCGTTAATAAACTACGGATAGTGATGCTAGAGTCGTATGGGAATCCTGGAATATGCTGCTCCACACGATCATCTAACTTTAGTTTCCCTTGTTCCATTAATTGCAAAATAGAAACGGCGGTGAATTGCTTGGATACAGAGGCTAGTTGAAAGGGGGTGCGGGTATTTAATTGCGCCTTAGTGAAGTTATTAGCAATGCCAAAGGCTCTTTTATAGATGATCTTTCCATATTGAGCTACGAGTACCGTTCCATTAAAGCCTGTTTTCTTTTGTAGGGTTTTAAAGAAGGTGTCTAACTTGATGGCTTTTTGGGCGGCTACTTTAGGGTCGAATAAGCTTGCTATACTATCATTTCTCTTTTCTACGGCACTGTTTTTAGTAAATAAATGGCCGGGAATGTTGTTGCAGGAGGCCATGCAGAATAAGGTTGCTAAAATACTGAGTGCTAAAGACCTGCGATTCATATGCGAATTTGCGAATTGTATTTGTTAATTTTAAAGCAATTTAATCAGAAAAGGCTTTAATTCAAACCCCATGTTACAGCGGATTTTCGTTTTCTTTTTTCTTCTTCTGATCCGCTTTTACCAAGGGGCGATTTCTCCTTTTTTACCCCCTGCTTGTCGCTACACGCCTACTTGCTCTGAATATGCAAAACAGGCACTTCTAAAACATGGATTGATTAAAGGAATGCGCCTCACCATAAAGCGCGTAAGTAGTTGTCATCCATGGGGTGGAAGTGGCCACGATCCGGTGCCTTGATATTAGGGCAACAGTATAGCACTGTTTTTATTGTACTATTCTAATTTTATCCTAAATTATTTTTGGCAATTGATTACCGAAAAAAAAGTGATTTTTTTTTCAAAAAATTTTCTATTGAAAAAATACAATCGATTAGAAGCTGTTTTGGCGGTTTTGCTCTAGAATCAACCGCGAAATAGGGTCTCTATTTAAAATTGAATAACAATTAGATTATTTTCAGATTCTGTCCTACACTGTGCTAGTTTTCAAGAAATTCTAACTTTTGTACAATTTATTTCCACCAACTCATCGATTCATTATCTAATTTCATTTTTTTATTCAATTTATTCTTACTTTTTTTGTGTCGGTTTTGAAATTAGTCTCATTATGTAAACGATTACATGGGCATTTCAAAGGGCTTCGGCCAAAAGAATATCCTTCTTCTATATATAATAGGAATAAGAACAAGACCACCAAGAATCATTAATCATTTTTAACCCTTAATTTTTCACTTATGATTCATTCTTACAAAAGAGTGGGTCGCCTTGTGCGATCGAGTGTTAGTAACCTAGGCTTCAAACAAGCTTTTAGTGTTGCTGTTGCACTATTAATTTCCTTGGGTGCTTTTGCTCAAGATGTGGTTTCAGGGAAAGTAACTGATGCTGCTGATGGCTCAGCAATCCCTGGTGTTTCTGTTACTGTTAAAGGTACTACTAAAGGTGCTCAAACTGACATTAACGGTACTTACAAAGTTAACGCAGGAAGTGGAAGCACTTTAGTGTTTACATTCGTAGGTTATACTTCTAAAGAAGTGAAAGCTACAGGTTCTGTAGTGAACGTTTCTTTAGCTGCTGACAACAAATCTTTAGAAGAAGTTGTGGTAGTAGGTTACGGTACTCAAAAGAGAAAAGAGATTTCTGGAACTGTTACAAGTTTAGGATCTCGTGATTTCAATGCGGGTGTGGTAACTAACCCATTAGCTGCTGCTCAAGGTAAAGTGGCTGGTTTAGTAATTACTCAAGCATCTGGAGATCCTAACTCAACTCCAACTGTACGTCTTCGTGGTACAGGTTCATTGAACGCAGGTTCTGAGCCATTATACGTTATTGACGGTGTAATTGGTGCTCCTATCTCTAACGTTGCTCCAGAAGATATCTTATCTATGGACGTGTTACGTGATGCATCTTCTGCTGCTATCTACGGTTCTCGTGGTGCAAACGGTGTTATCTTGATCAACACAAAACGTGGTAAGTCAGGTGTTCCTACAGTTGATTACTCAGCTTACGTAGGTGCTGAAACTATCTCTCAACGTCCACAATTGTTAAATGCTGCTGAATTCCGCGCTGCTGCGTCGAAATACAAGCAAACATTTGATGACAATGGTGCTAACACAGATTGGTTAAACGTGATTACTCGTACGGCGGTTTCTCAAAACCACAACGTAGGTGTTTCAGGTGGTTCTGAAAACTTATCTTACCGTGCATCAGTTGGTTATTTAGACCAAACTGGTACATTATTAGGATCTGCTAAGGATCGTTTAACAGGTCGTTTGAACTTAGATGCGAAAGCAATGAATGGCAAATTGAACATGAAGTTCAACATGTCTGCTTCTCAAACTAACGGTACATTCGCTGATAACCGTGCAGTAGGTTTTGCTATGAACATGCGTCCAACTGACCCAGTTTACAACGCAAACGGAACTTATTTCCAATTACCAGGTACATTTGCAAACTTTAACCCATTAGCGGCTTTAGAGAAGAAATCAAACACACAACGTTTACAAGATTTCTTATTTAATGCTCAAGCAGGTTATACTATCTTAGATGGTTTAGTATTAAATGTTTCAGGTACATTACGTACTCAAAATGCTAACAACAGCTATTTCGCTGCAACTACACCAGGTAACTTATTATCTACTGTAGGTGGTAACTCAGCTTCTCGTTCTTTGAACGCTGTAACTGATAAGCAATTTGAAGCTACTTTGAACTATACTAAAAAGTTAAACGATGTTTCTACATTGACTTTATTAGGTGGTTATACATACCAAGACGTTGTTAACGACGGTTTCGGTGCTGCTAACAACAACTTCTTAACAGATGCGTTTGGTGCAGATAACATCGGTTCTGGTTTAGGTATTCGTACGAATCCTTCTTTATTGTATTCTTACAAAAACGAATACAAATTGGTTTCTTTCTTAGCTCGTGCTCAATACTCGTTAATGAATAAGTATTTTGCAACAGTTAACATGCGTCGTGATGGTTCGACTAAATTCGGTGATAACAACAAATGGGGTTTATTCCCATCAGTTTCAGTGGGTTGGTCATTATCTGAGGAAGCATTCTTAAAAGGAAATACAACAATCGACAACTTGAAGCTTCGTGTTTCTTGGGGTAGAACTGGTAACTCGGAAGGTATCCGTCCGTTGTTATCTAAATCATTCTACGGTCCATCAGGTTCATACTATGATGGTTCTGCTGATGACTTCTTACCTGCATACGCTATCCAATCTAACCCTAACCCTAACTTGAAGTGGGAGGTTAACGAAAACTACGGTGCTGGTATTGACTTCTCTATCTTGAAAGGTAAATTAACTGGATCGATTGACTGGTATACTCGTCAAACTAAAGATTTATTATACACAGTTAATGCTCCACAAGAAAAAGGATATGTATATCCAACTATCTTAGCGAACATTGGTTCGATGCAAAACCGTGGTATTGAGATCTCTGCTACTTACCAATGGTTAGATACGCAAGATTGGTCAATTAGCTCTTCATTCGCTGGTTCATTCAACCAAAACGAATTGATCTCATTGAAAAACGACGAATTCGCTGCTGCTGACCAAGTATTCTTATCTACTTCTTTAGGTAGCTATATCCGTGGTACTTCTGCAGTAAACTTCTCTGTATTACAAGCTGGTCAACCAGTGGGTGTGTTCTACGGAGCTAAAGTGGCTAAAATCGAAAATGGTAAATACGTATTCCAAGACCTTAACGGTGATGGTGTAGTTGATCCTAACGCGAAAGACCGTACTTATTTAGGAAATCCTAACCCTACTTTCGTAGGTGGTTTGACTACTAACGTACGTTACAAAGCATTCGATTTACAATTCCAATTCACAGGAACAGCTGGTGCTAAGATCGTTAACACGAACAACTTATTGTTAGGTCGTCAAGATGGTCGTATCGCTGAATCTAATGCATTGAAATCTGCTTTAACATCTGTAATCAATGATGAGCGTACTATCCCTATGGATTACTACGTTGAGTCAGGAGATCACATCCGTTTAAGCAACGCATCTTTAGGTTACACTTTACCAGTTAAAGGCGTATTCAAAAGAGCTCGTATTTATGTAGCAGGTAACAACTTATTGTTGTTCACTAACTACACTGGTGTTGATCCAGAAGTTAGCCAAAACTTAGCGATTGGTTCAGCTGCTCCAGGTATCGATGTTCGTGAGACTTATTACAAAACTCGTGCATTTACTGCGGGTATTAATCTTTCTTTCTAAACATAATACCCACACTATTAGTTATATAACTTAATTAATAAAATAATTAAAAAATGAAAAAATATATCTATAAAGTACTTTCAGTAGGTGTTTTCGCTTCGTTAGCCCTATCGTCTTGTACAGATTTAACTGAGCCAGTTTACGATTCGATCCCAGCGGATCAATTCTTGAAAACTGATGCTCAAATTGCTGCGGCATTAGGACCTGCTTATGGTGGTCTTCGTGGTATCACTTGGGATTGGTTCAATCCAAGTGAGGCGTCTTCGGATGAGTTGATCGTTCCTACACGTGGTGGTGACTGGTATGATGGTGGTGACTGGTTGGCGTATTCACGCCACACTTGGACTCCACAACACGGTCCTATCAACGGTATGTGGGGATTCATTTTTGGTAACATCTCTCAGGTGAACCAATTGATCCCAGTGGTTGCTTCTAACCAAAAAGCGGTAGATGAGTTACGTGCAGTACGTGCTATCTACTACTTCATGGCTTGTGATGCGTTTGGAAACGTCCCTATCGTAACGGATAACAAATCTTCTGCTGCGACTAAGCCGCGTGCTGAGGTGTATGCGTTCATCGTTTCTGAATTGACTTCTGCTATCCCTAACTTACCTACAGGAAAAGCGTATTCTCGTATGACACAAGATGCTGCTAAAGCATTGTTAGCGAAAGTATACTTGAATGCTGGTGTATATAGCGGTACAGCACAATGGCAAAAAGCATATGATACAGCTGATCAAGTAATCAAATCTTCGAACAACTGGTCATTAGCTTCTTCTACGTTGTCTAACTTTATCGTTCAAAACCAAGGTTCAAACGAGAACATCTTCGCGATCCCATTTGATTCATTCAAAGCGGGTGGTATGAACTTCCAAATGAGAACATTACACTATGCTAACCAACAAACGTATGGTTTAGGTAACTCTCCTTGGAACGGTTTCTGTACTTTAGCTGATTTCTACAACTCATTTGAGTCAAATGACTTACGTGGTGCAATGTGGATCAAAGGACAGCAATATGCTGCTTCTGGAGCTAAGTTGAAAGATGCAAAAGGTGCTGATTTAGCATTCGTTGCGGACTGGGAAAAAGATCAAATGACTGATGCAGATGCAGTTTACCAAGTAGCTGGTATCCGTTCTCAGAAATATGAGATCCAAAAGAACAACCCGAACGGTGATCAATCAAATGACTACGTATTCTTACGTTTAGCTGACGTTATCTTAATGCGTGCTGAAGCTGCTTTCCGTTTAGGAAACACGGCACAAGCATTAGCTGACGTGAACACGATCCGTGTTCGTTCTGGAGTTGCTCCATTGACTGCTATCACTGCTGATGATATTTTAGCAGAGCGTGGTCGTGAATTAGCTTGGGAAGGATGGAGACGTAACGACTTAATTCGTTTCGGTAAGTTCTCTGTAGCTCGTAAGTTTATGAACGTTACAGACAAGACTCGTGAATTGTTCCCAATTCCACAACCTCGTCGTGATGCTAACCCATTATTGACTCAAAACCCAGGATATTAATCTGTAGGTTTTTGATAGAAAGGCAGAACCATTTGGTTCTGCCTTTTTGTTTTATATACCCTCTGTATTTTGTATTTTTGTATCGCAAAAATTCACTCATTACGCATGAAAAATTACGCTTTATTTTTCCTTGTTACCCTATCTCTTTTTTCTTGTTCTCAAAAGGAGGATACCCTTTTTGAAGAGTTGCCTGCCGAGCAAACGGGTATTGATTTTGTGAACCGAAGTTTAGAGAAAAAGGAGTTCAATATCTTCAATTACCGCAACTTTTATAATGGAGGTGGTGTGGCGATAGGCGACGTAAATAACGATGGTTTATCGGACCTTTTTGTGACCTCTAATTTCGAAGACAATAAACTGTATTTGAATAAGGGGGCGATGAAGTTTGAGGATATTACGGTGAAGTCAGGGATTGTGGGAAAGAAGTTTTGGTCTACAGGCGTCACGTTTGCCGATGTGAATGGGGATGGCTTGATGGATATTTACGTGTGTAATTCAGGTTCACGCGATCAGCGAGGAAATCAATTGTACATTAATCAAGGGATTAAAGGCGGAGTACCCACCTACAAGGATCAGGCGAAAGAAGCGGGTCTGGAAGATGGTGGATTTTCTACGCACGCGGCCTTCTTCGATTACGATCGGGATGGCGATTTAGATATGTATTTGTTGAATAATAGTTTTACCCCGATTGATAAATTAGGGTATACGAATTTGCGGGAGGAGCGAGATAAGTTAGGCGGTGATAAGTTATTTAGAAACGATAGCAAGGATGGGAAGGAACTTCATTTTACCGATGTGTCAGAAGCGGCAGGTATTTATGGAAGTTTGATTGGTTTTGGTTTAGGAATTACGATAGGCGATGTCAATAATGACAACTGGCCTGATATTTATATTTCGAATGACTTTTACGAACGTGATTATTTGTATATCAACCAAAAGAACGGCACGTTTAAGGAGGATTTAGAAAATGAAATGCCGCATATTTCGTTGAGTTCGATGGGCGCGGATATGGCGGATTTGAACGATGATGGCTACATGGACATCTTCGTGACGGATATGTTACCTGGGGATGATCGCCGGTTGAAGACTACGTCAGTTTTCGAGGGCTATAACTTAGTGGAGTTGAAGAAGAAGCGCGGGTTTTGGCATCAATACATGCGCAATAATTTGCAGCTGAATAATGGAGATGGAACATTCTCTGAAGTAGGTCAATTAGCTGGCGTACACGCGACAGATTGGAGCTGGGGTGCGCTGATCTTTGATATGGATAATGACGGGAAGAAGGATATTTTCGTTGCGAATGGTATTGCTAAAGATTTGACAGATCAAGACTTCGTCGATTTCTTAGGGGATCGCAATACGATGCAGCAAATGCTAGATGGCAAGAAGTTTGATTACAAGGAGTTTACTGATAAGATTTCTTCTGTACCTATCCCGAATTATGCCTTTAAAAATGAAGGTGATTTGAAGTTCTCGAACCAAGTGAAGTCTTGGGGATTAGAAGGTCCCGGATTCTCAAATGGATCAGCTTACGGTGATTTAGACAATGACGGTGATTTAGACTTAGTGGTGAACAATGTGAACGCGCCTTTATCTGTTTACAAAAATAAGACGAACGAGAAGCTGAAGAATCATTATTTGACCGTGCACTTGAAAGGGACGGATCGTAACCTAAATGGTATCGGAGCACGCGTAACGGTCTATCAGAAAGGTGGATTTAAAGTCTTGCAACAAATGCCGAACCGCGGATTTCAATCTTCCAGTGATCACCAAATGGTGTTTGGCTTAGGGGCTAATGGGGCGATTGATTCGGTACAGGTTTTATGGCCTAATGACAAAATCGAAACAATTAAATCGGTGAAAGCGGATCAGATTATTACGCTTAAACAGGAAAATGCGAAGGAGATCTTCCATTTCTTTGAGGCAAAACAAACGCCGATTTTTGCGGATGTGACGTCTGGCTTATTAGATTATCTA
>JAGWUO010000338.1 GCA_028868395.1 Cytophagales bacterium
ATAATGCTGGTTGACTCTCACTAATGACAAAAAAATCGACTTGAAAGTCTGATTTGATTAATTCAAGCAGAGACTTCTCCCCTTCCACTAAAAATAAATCATTCTCTTTTCTTCCTTTTTTAGAATGTAGGGAATTAATTAACTTTATTTGTTTATTAGTTAGCATCTCTTGAAGAATCAATCCATTATCGGTTTTATTGTAGTCAGTATTGGGCTCCTTTCATGTGGTCAATACCAAACCTTTGAGATCCCTAATCCAGTTATTAATCAAATTAACGTAACAGGTAATCGCCAAATACCTAAGGCAGAATTACGCGCTAATGTCATCGGCATTAAGAACTCATATCGCAGATTACTCCCTGCAAAATTATACACTTATCTGGGCATTAAAAGGAAAAGAAAAGATTCTCTTGGAATTAAACCCAGTTTCATTCAATTTCTTAAATCCCCTAATCCTACGTTTAATACTGTATGGTTAGCAACCAATACGGCACAAATTCAACGATATTACCGGGAGAATGGCTTTTTAAAGGCACATATTCAATCTAAAATAGATACGATTGGTCAATTGGTTAATGTCACTTTTACCATTGACGAGGGTGTAGCCAGTTATTTTACGAAACAAGATTCTATATCGGTAGATAATCCTATTTTAGCTGAACATGTAGCCTCCTATTTGAAAGAAAATAGTGTTATAAGACCGATGGGGCGGCTACAATTATCCTTATTAAAGAAAGAGAAAGAGCAATTGAGTCATCATTTGCGTAATGAAGGATATTACTATTTTTCACCAGATGCGGTAGGAATACGGTTAAATGATGTAAAGGATTCCACACTACAACGCATTTCACTTTATTATAAAATACCAGAATTCAAGAATCATTTAAGTATTGCTAATTACGATCGATTGTATCGAATTGGTTTACCTGAATTTAGCATTTCTGATCCGTATGGTAATCCGGCGATTCATCCTCCTTTAAAGGGCTTGTCTAAATTGATTAATCTAAAGGAAGATGACCTGTACTCAGTCGATTTATTTAACCAAAGTTTAAAGAATATTTACCTTACTGATCAATTTAAGACGGTATCCATTCGTTTTGATACGACAAGAACAAGGTTGTTTCCCAAGATTGAATTGTTTCAAAACGAGAAATATAATTTCAGTTCTGAATTAGGTGGAAGCGTATTTAGGGGTATACCCGGTCCATTTTTGACGAATTCATTTAAAGTGAGACGTTTATTCTCGAGCTTAGATTACTTTGATTTTTCTACACGTATTGGTTATGAGGCGCAATCTGGCTTCATAAATACGACTGATACAAGAAATAATTTAGAATTAAACGTCGCGGCGTCCATCAACTTTCCCACACTTTACTTACCTAAAACGATAATAGGTAAATTAGGTTCCTATTATGGGGCAAAAACATCCGTGGGTGTGGGATTTGACTTTATTAATCGTCCTGAATACCAACGAACAAATGTAAACCTGTTTCAACGTTATACCTGGCAGAAAAGCGAGTACAGCTTCTTTACGTTCTCCTTAATCAATCTC
>JAGWUO010000339.1 GCA_028868395.1 Cytophagales bacterium
CGCTCCCCAAAATTAATCGGGCCATCCATCCCCTCCATTCCCCGTTCTGAAAGCCATATTTTACAGGCATCAAACAACATAAACGCGGCTTTCTCCTCTTCGATACACTCAAAGAAACCCATTCCACCCACAGGAACTTCTCCTTCTTTCGTATTTCGTTCATAAAACGCTGCCACTCGACCGATGGGCTGATCCGATTCATCAAAAAGAATCCAGCGTATCGCCTCCCCTTGCTTAAAATGAGGATTCTTACGCGGATCGAATATGGACGAAATGTCATTATCTAAGGGACGAATCCAATTAGGGTCACTCGCATAAAGCTGAACCGGAAAGCTTAGAAAAATCTTCTGTAAGCGAGTGTCGTCTCCTACTTCTCGTAAAAACATGCGAAAAACGTTTGTATGCTAAAAAACATACAAAGGTAATGAATTGCGTTTGGGTTTGGTGAATTAAAAGAATCCAATTAATTTTAATTCCTTATTATTCCCTTTCGGTCAGAAACGATCCGCTTACCATGCAGCCCTTAAAGATATACAATACCCTGAGTCGTGAAAAAGAACTTTTCACTCCGATACACGAAAATCACGTTGGACTTTATGTCTGCGGACCCACGGTATATAATTATGTTCATCTAGGGAATCTGCGCACTTTTACGTCTTTTGACATCCTAAACCGCTATTTATTGCACATTGGCTATAAGGTTCGTTACGTGCGAAATATCACGGATGTGGGGCACTTAGTAGGAGATGGTGATGAAGGGGAAGATAAGATTGGGAAGATGGCCAAATTGGAAAAATTAGAGCCGATGGAAATCGTACATCGCTTTACCCAAGATTTCCACCAAGTATTAGAAAAATTCAATGTTTTGCCTCCAAGCATCGAGCCTACGGCAACCGGACATATTGTAGAGCAAATTGAGACCACAAAATCCCTCATTGAAAAAGGATTAGCCTACGAATCGAATGGTTCGGTGTATTTCGACATCGAAACCTACAATAAAAATGGCGGTAATTACGGGCATTTGTCCGGCCGCGTAATTGAAGACTTATTAACAGAAACAAGGGACTTAGATGGCGTGGGAGAGAAGCGAAATCCATTGGATTTTGCGCTTTGGAAAAAAGCCGCGCCTGAGCACATTATGCGCTGGCCATCTCCTTGGGGAGAGGGTTTCCCTGGCTGGCATTTAGAGTGTACCTGCATGAGTCATAAATACTTAGGCGACACTTTTGATATTCACGGCGGTGGAATGGACTTGAAATTTCCCCACCACGAATGTGAAATCGCACAAGCGAAGGCAGCGTATGACCGCGCTCCCGTACGTTATTGGATGCACACGAATATGCTCACGGTAAACGGCCAAAAGATGAGCAAATCCCTCGGGAACTCCTTTTTACCTGCTGAATTGTTTGCTGGGAATCACCCATTGCTAGATCAGGCTTATAGCCCCATGACGGTGCGCTTCTTTATGTTGCAGTCGCAATACCGCAGCACCCTGGACTTTTCGAATGAAGCCTTGAAGGCAGCCCAAAAAGGCTACAAGAAAATC